>CP036162.1 GCA_019056595.1 Pectobacterium atrosepticum
CTGACAAAATTCCCTGAAAACTGGAAAGACGACTTTGCGTGGCTCATGGAGTGGCGGATAGAAACGCAAATGGCACTGCTGACCTATTGCATGGCGGGTTCACTCAATGGGGTGCAACATTTTGCAGATCGGGGCGGGAAAATCGGCGGTGAGCTGGAGCGTATCGAGTCGGCGATTGATTTCAACATCGCTGATTGGTGGCAACCGACCAAAGCGAACTATTTCGGGCGTATCGGCAAAGACGTGATCGCCGATGATTTACGCGAGGCTGATTTGTCTGCGTTTGCAGACTCCGCGCTCAAAATGAAAAAAGGCGATGCCGCAGAGCTGGCAGAAAACGAAATCGCCAAAACAGGCTGGTTACCAGCCTGCATGTTACGCGCTCCCGTGGCGCAGGAGCCTGAAACCCCGCAAACCGCTGATGCGACAGACGTCGCTGAATCAGCGGATACCCAAGCCCTCGTTACCGACCTCGCTGCCTGATACGGAGACGCCGCCCTTACGGGCGGCGGTTAACACATGACAAAAGAACAAGAATTAAGCCTGTTAACCCTCATTCAGATGAGCGGCTTTGAGTATGAACAGTATGCCGAGCGCGGGGAAGACTTCCGAAACCGTCTGAGTAACGCAGTTATTAAACATCTGCCCCTGCCAGAATATTGGCGCTGTGAAGCAGAGTTGCGCGGGGAGTTTGGCGGATGTTCGCCCGTTCACCTGCATTTGACGCACGCGCAGGTAGATGACCTGGTTGTGAACGTGTGCAGCGGAAATGATGATGTGCCGCTGTGGGCGGCATACATTAAGCCGGATGAGGAAAGTACGGTTTGGATTTACATGCGCGATGAGTTTGAACCCGACACCCTGAATGACGTGTTATTGCATTTGCATGAATGCGTTATCGCGGGCGCGTCATCACGCGATGAAGTGATCGTGATGATGAGAAAGCAGGGGGCAGCCGTATGATCCCGAATCATTTATCAATGGTGACACTGTCACCACAAAGACAAGCGGCGTTGGCGGCTATCGTCGAAGTGGAACAGCGAAAGGCAGCAGGAAAGCGCTTGTCTGATTACCCGCACGCGCGCACGTACTTCCGGCTACTGACGGGGAAGAGTCGCCCGCGCCGGACTGAAATGTGGCAAGCCGGCTTTTATATCGACCCCAGTGATCGGCGAGTCAATCTCAAAGATACCGAACGGGCATTCGATGTTCTCATCAGCTCTGGCGGTCAGTATTGCCCCAATCCGTTAAGTTTTTCCGTGAGAGATCAGCTGTTCCCAGAAATGTTGTTCAAGCAGCGGCAGCGGTGTGAAAAACGCAATGATCTGTCAAGCAGCAAGCGTGACAGGATGATGAGTAAGCAGAGGTTACAGAAAACCCTGTTGCACCTGAATCTGGTTGACCGTGCTGTTATTGACCTCAATTTCCAGACTCCAGACACGATAAAGTTATGGTACGACCGCTGGCAAGAGGAATTGTTTTCTGACCAACTGGAAGCCCATTTTTGGCGTTGGGTGTCGCGGTTCCCGTCATTGCGAGAGCTAGATCAACTCCGCTGGATAAAAGAGCCACTGTGGTATGTCATCTGCGAAGCGAGCCTGATTTCTGCTGACAGCGCACCGTTTGTTAAGGCTGTTGAATCCCTGTTCGTTCCGAACAAGCTGTGTGTGCAGCAGGGAGGGATGAGCCATGAGTAAGCGAAAAATCGCTGCGAATCAGCGCCGTAGCCTCGACGTCATGCACATCAAGGTAGAGTCGATGGCGGCACTCTGGGCTGACTATGACCCCGAAATGCTGGGTGAACTGGAGGAATTAGCAGACAGCATAAAAGGGTGCATCGATGAGATGACCCGCTTGTGTACTGATGACGAATAAGGCCAGCTCATGCACAAAATTAGCTTTATTCATGCTGGTCAGTCGGTCGTCGTCAGCATACACAGCAAACGGAGTGGGACGGTAAATCACAGCGTAAGCATTGATGGGGTGAAATATCGACAAACCACGCACGGCGGGTACTGGGAACGTTTATTTACGCCCGCAAAAGGCAAACGTGACTGGGGGCAGGCGGGGAGCCATTACCGCAAAGTCACATCGACAAAAATGCTCGCGACCCTGAATGAAATCATTCAGGTAGCCGAAAAAACAGATATTACGCTGGATAGGTGAAAAATATGACGCGACAATTTAGAAAGAGCGAGAATGCGTTGGCATTGGTGGCTGCTCAGAATGAGCGGTTAGAACAACGGGTTCGTGAACTCGAAAGCCAGCTGGCAAACCCGCCTCTGCTGCCAAATGAGCTTAACAGAGAAGCGGCATTCGAGCTGTTGAACACATTTCCTGAAGGGGATGTTGTGGATTACGTTCTGCTAACGTGGAACGAGTGCCGCACTGATGCGATCCGGTTGTCCAGCAGCTCCGAGTCGGTGAGGGGCAATGACCAGCTGACCGACAATCTGGTCATGATGATTAAACGTCTGGCCTACTCGCTGCGCCGTGCCAAGCCGGACAGCAAAGCCGCGAAAGAGGCCACAGCGTTTCTCGTTGAGAATAAGCTGATAAGTGTTGCGGATTGTCTGAGAACGTCGCAAGCGGCAGCCGAGCCAGAACGCATTCTTCCTATTCTGCCTGTTCGTGATAAAGACGGCTGTTGGCGTCATCCCGATCGTCTAACGACGCCTTTCGATGAAATTGGCGGTACGGATGAACAATATGCAGAGTGGTACGGCGCGCGCGGGATGGAAACGAAATTCACCTACATGAACGATGCGTTCTGTGAGTGTTGCACCTCGGGTGACATTGCCGAATTCCCAGCGCTGCACTGGAATCCTGAACCGCCTTCGGGAAGTGGTTGGATACTGACCATGATTTTCGATACAGAAGATGGCGTGTGCGCTGAGTGGATTCGTTACATTGACGCAGGGCAGGACGGTAATCCTCGGATGCCATATGATATTAACAATTAGAAAGTTTAAAAAGTGAGTGTATATGCCTAATTCTACTGGAAAATCAAGTCAGACGTGGATGCTGCTTCCACTTTTTGTGTATGGTGCTCAGGTGACGTTTTGGACAACTAAGATAGCTACGGAATCATGGCCGTTGGGTTTAACATCGCTGATATATGCGCTTGGGAGCATTGCTTTGCTTTTAATGGTGGCTTACAGCACAAGCAATGGTCACATAGAAGGATATGAATTCCAGCTTTCAGTAGTGTTACCTGGATTCGTAACCTTAATTTCGGTTCTTATTAAAAATTATTTATTGTGGGGTAGTTTTTCTATTTATCTTGGCTTCGAGTCTATAATGGTCGTGACTTTCTTCACCCCTCTGATTTTAATGCTTTGGGCGGCTGTCAGCTAAAACTAAGACGGGCTGCTGCGGCTACGCCGCCGCGGCCTTTCTTCTTTCGTTCAGGCTTAAGAGATAATGATGATTAAAGAGAATGTTTATATGTCTAATTCTACTGAAAAATCATTGTTGGTGTGGATGCCAGTTCCGGTAGTTGTATATTTTACTTTGCTGGCTTATTGGGCAAATAAAATAATTGAGGGGGAAGCGGTAAACGACTGGGGTCAATGGCTGTCATATGCCCTCGCGTGTATTATTTTTCTTATAGTGATGGCTTATAACATACGCAAGGGTAGTGTCGAAGGCTCCATGCTCATGGTGTTGGTAATTGTTCACGTATTTACTGCCGTTACTGTCGCTTTAACTGGAATTTATCAGCAGGTTGATGTGACTGTTAATGATGTTGGTATCAGTATTGCCCTGATGACGCTTCTTACTGTCATATCGATAGCTATCTTTAAAGCTGTTAAATTCTAAAAAAGACGGGCTGCTGCGGCTTCGCCGCCGCGGCCTTTCTTTCTCTCAGGCTTCAGCCAGCGCTCTTGCTTCATAACGTGTCTTTGCATCATTTAATTCTGCCACGACAGGGATGTCTATCCAGTTGGCCATTTTCTTGCACCAATCTCGTAATTCACTGATTTTCAGCCCGTATTCTTGACAAAGTTTAGAAGTAATATTTTCGCCCCAGTCAATTCTGCTCAGATGATGTGAGATGCACCACTCATCCCACATGCGACCGTCAAATGTCGGGGCATGTTCTCGCCAGCCTCCTACTCGCACCTCACAAGTTCGGAGCCTATCTGTAACTTCATAAATATCAGCGTAGCCGACTTCACTGTCTGGTATGCAGTCCAGGTACAGATAGCCGATCGTTGGGTGTTCTGCACCGATGACGACAAAAGCAGGGGTTTCGGTCATTTCTGGCGTTCCTGGCTGGGTGTGATGTGAACCTACTTTATCATTTTCCTGTCTGCTGTTTTCCTGATTGTTCCTTCACTTTTCAACGTTGGCCGATTCTGACAATGGGCGTCCGGGCGGGCTGTCATGCTGCGCACCGAGCCAGCAAGCTGTCTCGTCCCGGCCCCTGCGGGGCAGCGGGTTTCCATCCCTGACGCAACACCCAGCGCTTTCACCTGGCTACGCCAGCTGCGCTTTCACTGACCGGCGATAAACCTGCCGGTCGCTAATGACGCCACGCCGTTCCGTCGCGTCGGGTGTGTTCATCCTGCCCATCTGGTTTCCATTCCCGCCAGGACTTCCGCGGAGGGCTATTCGTAGCACCATCCCGCCAAAAAAATCCAGGTAATGCAAAGCCGCTACGCGCCCTGGATTTTTTGTCTGGCTGTCGCTACTCGGCCCTTTGCCGCGAAAGACCTGACGAGAGATGGAAAATCAACCAGATGGGGAGAAAAATAGGATGAACACACAGAACGTCAAAACCGCCACTCAAGAGCCCTCCGAAAGATGTGGGCTGAAAACCAAACCACTGCGTCATGGCGAAATCCCGCGCCTGTTGAATGCGATGGGGTTCGCGTATCACGACTGCGGCACGTTGTCCGTTGACGGGTGTAAAACCCATCGTTATTTCAAGGGCGAACTGCGTAACGGCTTAACGCGTGATGCCCTGAAAGCAACCTTTCCTGACGCTGATTTGTTTAAGTCCTCACCGTCGTATGCCCCTGAAATTTCGCATGTCGTCATCGCATTTCCTATGCGTAAACGTCTGCACGTCAATCAACCTGCCTGATATAAGGACATACACAAATGAACGCAACGAACACCAAAACTGACCTGCATGTAGAACTGGCTAATTATGAAGGTGAGCTGGCCGCGATGGCCTCCAAAGTTCGTCTGGGGCTGCTGGAAAAGACCAGCAATACGGATTTTTACGTCGCGTATGCGCGTGTCGATACCATCGCTAAGCGTATCCATGACCTGCAACGGGCGGGGGTTATGGAAGGGTTAGCGCTGGAAATGCTGAATAGCATGACCGAATCAGCAATGAGTGTATTTGGCCACAATTGGTGGTACTGGACGGATATGATGGCACCGGAGAAACCTGTGCGTGAAACCTGCACGTTGATTGTCTGCGAACTGGATAGCGGCTTAGGGTTCCATTTTTGCAGTCATGATCTGCTCAGTGGCGGTAATAGTAATCTGTGGTTCCCGCTGCATGACAAATCCCAGCTGCATCAGGAAGTGGAGCGGGTGATGGTCATGAATCATCAGGCGATTAACGTAACACGCCTCGATCCGTTGTGGAGTTCCGACAAATCAACCGACTATACCGTTACCTATAACGTTAATTCTGCGCGCCCTCGTATCGAAAATCACTGTTCAGAATTAAATCTGAGTGTGACGCCTCACGGAACGTGGGGTGCTGCATCAGCAGATGACACGCTGTCGCTGCTGGGTTTGCCGGAGGCGTTGCAGTCAATGATCCGTCAGGTTCTGGAGTGTCCGATTGATTTCCCAGAGAAAGCGAAAAAAATCGATCGCATGTTCAATTCTGTAAAGAACGGCGACCATTCTATGCTGCATGTCCAGGCGGCGGAAATTATCGAGTTTCAGGACAATCTGACAGAAGGCAGGCCGCAGCACCTGAACACACTGATTGAACGGGTTCAGACTGAGTATTGTTTTTATCCTGACCGTGAGACACACATGAGAGTACTCGAAAAAGCGCTGTTGAACGGGGATTTCTCTCTCGCGAAAGTACAGGCCGATGTGATCATCACGTCGCAGGAAAACTTGAGATCGGGCGCGAACCGGCTTTTAAAGCAACTGATAGATAGAGCGAATCACGAGACAGTCGAATTCCCACGTCGTGATGAGCAACTCAGGGAGATGAATGCCGCGATGCTCGGTCAGGATTTCGGTCTGGCTGAAGCGTTGGCAAATGGGATCATTGCGCGATCTGATAAGGCAAAAATCGAGCAGGCTAAATAATCAGCAAAACTAACCTATTAGGTTATATTTCTTGTAAATATTAACCTAATAGGTTAATATTGATTGTAGGGTATACTGTATAACAGCGAGGATGTATGGATATTTTTGAAGGTGTTCTTATGGGCGTTTTGTTTTTTGTTAACCACGTCTTTAACACTGCTGCTAAGATTTTTTCTACCGATCCGTTAGGAGGCACGGTCTATCTGCTGGTTATGCTGGTAATGATCGCAGGGCTATTTGTCACTATTTATCACATTGCGATTGATGTGATCGCTGACGTGAAGAAATTCGTAGCTCGTCGCGCTGCTAAAGCGCAGGGTTAAGTAGATGGAAAAGGGGACGCCCCATACCCGCCTGCATATTGTGCAGGCGTTGGTTGCTGCGGGAAGGGTCAACGCAACGAGAACGGCGGTAACAACGGCCGACGAACTGGGTATTGATCGTGAAGGTATGCACGCTGTGATAGCTGGCCTGACGGCCAAAGATTTTCACAAAAGTATGACAACATATAAGGATCATACTGTCTGGCAGGATGTGTACCTGCCGACCGTGAACGGGGTGACACTGTATGTCAAAGTCACTGTTATTGATGACGTGTTGATCGTGTCATTTAAGGAGAAATAATATGAAATGTCCTGAGTGTGGCGGTGCCGAACTGGTACATGACACGAAAGACGTCCCGTATTCGTGGCGGGGTAAAAAAACCATGCTGCGCAGCGTGACAGGACTGTATTGCCCTGCATGTGGTGAGGCGGTGCTAAACAAAGAAGAAGAAGCGGAGTATCGGGGAAAAATGACTGAGTTCAGAAACTCAATTATCAATGACACGGTTGAACCCGCGTACATCGCTAATATTCGGCAACGTCTGTCATTATCTCAGCGTGAAGCTGGCCAGATTTTTGGCGGCGGTGCGAATGCATTTAGCCGTTATGAAACGGGTAAGGCACAACCTCATCCGTCAACGGTGAAATTGTTGAAAATTTTAGATCTCCATCCTGACCTGCTGAAAGAAATCCGTTAAATCCAACTTTGCTGGGGCAGGGCGACCTTGCCTCAGCAGCCGCAACAAAAACCCGATAAGAATAATGCCAAGAGCGCTACTGCGATGCGCCAGCAACGATCATCTGAACCCGCTGGAGGGAGTTGGCTGCCAGGGATAAGGAAGTCGGTCACTGGCATGCAACCTTACCTTACCAACCAGCGCGTGATAAGCATGCCTCTCACCTGGCTTCCCCGCTGACGTGCCGTTCCCTTCGCTTTTATGCCGTTACCGTTCTGCGAACAGAAACGGGAGGGGTAAAACCACTCTGATAGCCCGGTGTTGTGACGGCTAACGCCGTGCCGGAACGGTAGCCGAGCGGCGGCGAAATCAATGTAATGCAGAGCCAGCGTCTCGCCCGTTCTCGCGTGTTCGGGCCGTTATTTTCCCGTCGTTCGCCCGCTCAAAGAATTCTCGGTCTCACCGTGCAAATCCCGTCACGCCCCCGCTGCGCTGCGGCCTCACCGCTGCCATTGATTTCGCCGCTATTCGCTCGTCTGTCGTGTCGGCACGGCGTAAGCCGGTTTCGATTTCTATGACACCGTGAGGATACTATGAACAATTTTACATCACCGTCCGTTTATGTTGGCACCTATCACAAATACAACTGCGGCAGCATTGCCGGACAGTGGCTGGATCTGGACGATTACAGCGATGAAGATGATTTCTATGAAGCGTGCAGGGCACTGCATGTCGATGAGGCCGACCCGGAATTCATGTTTCAGGATTATGAGGGGATCCCCGGAAGGTTTGCATCGGAGTCGTCGATCGACTGGGATTTTATCGACGGATACAAAGAGGCTAGCAAGAATCAGCAACAGGCGGCGTATGTCGAGTGGACTGATCACTCTGGCCGGACGGACTATAGCGAGTTCGAGGATGCCTACATTGGGGAGGCGGACAGCGAAGAGGATTACGCCTATGAATACGTTCAGGACAATGGCCTGCTGGATAGTATGCCGGAATCCCTGAAGAGTTATTTTGACTATGAGTCATTCGGCCGCGATCTGTTCCTGAATGGGCTGACATGGTGCAATGGGTTCGTGTTCTCGCGCTAGGCGAGTAAGCCCCGTTTAGCGGGGCAGGATACCGTTATCGGGAGGTCATGCGTCCGTGCCGGCGCCGTCAACATCTTTGCTACGCGTGTACGCGCGGCGCCTGCGGCGCCGGCCGTACGCGTCCAGCTCCTGAGCCAGTAAAGTGGCTTACGCTGCCATTGTTATAACGTGTTAATTTTATTTGTCTTATGTATCTGGCTTCTTCTTTTCCTTGTCTATGTCTCCATTAGCTGAAGCGTGTTAGTGACTTGGGCGTCCAGTCGGCTGTCATGCTGCGCACTGAGCCAGCAAGCTGTCTCTGCCCGGCCCCTTCGGGGCAGCGGGTTTCCATCCTGACGCAACACCTTCCGCTTGCAGCTGGCATTCGCCAGCGCCGCTCTCACTGACCGTCGATAAAACCTGCCGGTCGCTAAAGAGGCACGCCGTTTGCTCTCGCTGCGCCGTGCCTGGTTGCGCATCGTTCCCTTGTTGGCTGATGTCCCGTGGGATTCACGTCGCAGGTATCCCACCACGTCGTCTCTCTATGCTGGCAAGGGAGGCTACGCCGCTACGCGCCCTTGTCAGCGCTCACCGCCGTGCTGTTCTCCTGTTTGCGACGCGAATACTCACAGAGACATCTATTTAATCCAACAGGGGGAATTACAACATGTTGCAACAACACATCAACGGCGCGACGGCGAAGCCTACAGAAACATCATTTCACGACATCGTATCTGACATCGGCATCGATACGCAGGCAGGACAGGGGCTGATCCCGTCAGTGGCCATCGATAAAATTCTGGCGCATCGTCAGGCAGGGTTAGGAGCGGTAGAAACCGCAATGGCGGCATTAGTTGAAGCGCTGACGGAATTCAATGCAGCGGGCTGTGAGTATCGCGGTGCGATGTCATTTGCAAGCGTGGTTGAAAAAAGTGTGCAGTATTGCGATCGGCCAGAAATATGGAAGAAGAATGTGAAGCGAGAAGTGGATCGTAAACTCTGGCACAAATTAATGCATGACACGGGAATGCTAACCTTGATGAACAGCGATCAGCTCAGTGAATGGCACGCATCGCTGTATAGCGACGCAATGCCGGAAGCAACGCTGGACAACGTAATGGCCTCATTCAAACAGCTCCACGCCGAATCCTCTCTGATGGTTGAAAAAGGCATTCTGTCACTGTTTAAAAAGCTATCATGGGATTATAAAACCAATAATCCGCGTATGTTTGGCAAAAAAATTATTATGAACTCGTTACTGGACGTCAATCGTTGGGGGGCCTCGGTTCGTTCACATGCCCAGGCACGTATTGATGATCTGCAAAAGGCATTTTGCCTGCTCGACAAAAAGCCGGTGCCAGATTTTCGCGACGGTGCCGGCGTCGGATTCAGTGACTACGTGAATAAGCACGGTTTCGACGGTGAGCGCTTTGAATGCGAGTATTTCACGGTACGCTATTTCAAAAAGGGATCTGGCCATGTCACCTTTCTCCGGCCGGAGCTGGTAGACATGATGAATGATGTGTTGAGCCGTCACTACCCGCAGGCGTTGCCTGCGGCGTAAGAACTATCGCTTAAGGCTGGCAGGATTACATGGGGGCCAGCCTTTACGTTACAACGAAAAAGCGTGGTCTTGTCTGCATAGGGGGGAGTCTCAGCGCCGCAAACACCTTCTGCTGCGCAAGCACGAGCGGCGCCTGCGGCGCCGGCCGTGCCAGTTCAGCTTATCAGACGCCTCAACGGTCGGTAACGATACGGCCTGTTTGTCATACCGTCACCTCTACTGTTTCTTCCTTGCTGGCTATTCTGCATGGTGCTGAGCGATGCGTGATAAAGGCCCATTACAACAATCCTGGCCCCCTTCGGCTCCCCGCGGTGCGGGTCGTCTGCCAACTCCGCTAACCCGCTGCTGCGCACCGGCTAATCTCCGCCGAACCCCGCAAGCGGGTTTCGGGCCTGCCGGCTAATACCCGATGGCGAACGTCAACATCCTCCGCTTGCAGCTGGCGTACGCCAGCGCCGCTCTCACTGACCGCCGATAAAGCCAGGCGGTCGCTAAGGATGGCCGATCTGCTTTCCCCCACATAAATACCTGGCTGCGATAGATATCGCGTGTCGATCATCAATACCCGTTGTGAATAAGGGGAGTTTGGCTTGCATGTGCTGGCCACAGGCCATCACAGCATCCGGTAAATCACGCCCTGGCCGTCGCTGCGCGCCATCCAGCCCGAATCAACCGGACGCCTTCGGCGAGCCAATGTGAAGGTTATCCGTCGTCTGAAAGTCAGCTGCGGCTTGGCAGGGTGAAGGTCGGCGCGGGGCTGTATAGCAGCCTGTCACCAGCTTCGCTGGGCTTCCGGCGGGATAACCTTCGGAGTCACCTTTAGCGACATTTCCGCCTGCCATGCGCGTAGCGCATTTGTAAGGGACGTTGCGCACTGCTCACGCCCCTGAATGCATTGAAATTGGCGATAAATAATTACTAAAAATACCCTATAAATGATACTAAAAGTAGACTTTAAGTGATGGTTAATCTATAATTAATACAGTTAGTTAGATGATTTTTACGGTGTCAGGCGGTAGTAAAAACCGGTCACTGTAATAGAGCCAACACTAAGGAACAGCAGTATGAATACACAGAGCGCAAGACTTAACAATGGCCAGCTGAGTGAGTTGCCGCCGATGCGGGGGTTGGATATGCGAATTCAGTGGGGTAAGGCGATCGTGATGCGCGTTATCGACGAGCGAAAGGCTGATAACGAAGAGTTTGATGCGGTTGTTGGGGCGCAGTCTGCAGGGTATCGCGATTTCAGTTTAGGTGAGACTGAACCTCCACATATGTTAGCTGACATTCCTGAGTTAGTCAGCGCATGGTTGGAGGGGTGGGGGTATGCAGCATCCTGTTACGAAACATCGACTTGTGAAACGTGCCAGAACGACAGTGGCGAACCTTGCCCGTATCACGATTAACCGACCTAATACTACAGTTGACGAGGGTTTCTGAGATGACTGCTTTTACTGTAAATACCATCAACAACCTGCCAGCTGGCCTGCGAAATGTGATCGGCAAGCATTTCGCGGATAACCGTTACAGCGAAACCCGGGATTATTACGACCAGCTGTCCTCGCGCTATCGAGTTACGGTCTGTTTTCATGCAGGGCTGAAAAAGCACCATACCACCATGGCGTTTGATGACATGACTATGTCAGAGCGTGAACAAATCGTGCAGGCACTGGATGAACTGCGTGGGGCATTTCCAAAAAACAGAAAGGCGGGCAGCAGACTGATGACGTTCTTGACCTGTCTGCGTGTCAGCGAACGCCGGACGCTGTATCGACATGCCGGACTGTCTGCTCAGGATTTCCTGCTGCCGGTCTCCGCTATTGACGGTGAAGACGAACTGAGAAAGCCAATTGCTGCGGCATTAGATGAACTGTGTTCACTGTTTGCTGATATGCCACACATCCTGACGTCTGTCCAGGCAGAAGATTATCTGGCTAAGCTGGAGAGAGTGTGATGCATAGCTATGATGACAATAAAATTATCCCAGGTCTGCGTAAGCAACTGGTATCCAGTGACACGATCGCTGCAGCGAAGACGTATTTTTCCGCGCCAGCTATCGACCTGGATAGCTACGATAGCATTATCATCTGCATGTCAGGCGGGAAGGACTCAATAGCTTGTCTGCTGCACCTGATTGACCTGGGCGTTAATCTGTCACGCGTTGAGCTCTGGCATCATGATGTGGATGGCAGAGAAGGCTCTACATTAATGGACTGGCCGTTTATTGCTGACTACAACATAAAGCTGGCGCAAGTGTTTGGGGTGCCCCTTTATTTTTCCTGGCTGGAAGGGGGATTTGAAGGGGAAATGCTCAAGAATGAGAGTTACAGCCTGCCTCATCATATTGAAACCCCTGAAGGAAAATTGGTATTGCCCCGTGATACGGCGCGGGCGAAGCCAGGTTCACGCCTTAAGTTTCCTCAGTTGTCTGCCAGCTTGCAAACCCGTTGGTGCAGCTCCGCGCTGAAAATTGATGTTGGCCGACGTGCCCTCAATAACCAGAGCCGTTTCGATGGCCAGCGGGTGCTTTTTATCACCGGCGAACGCCGTGAAGAAAGCGCGAACCGTGCCAGATATAACCAACTGGAGCCGCATTCCTGCGATCGCCGTTCCGGCAGAAAGGGCCGTTGGGTAGACACCTGGCGCCCTGTACTCGATTGGTCTGAAGAACGGGTATGGAATACATTGCAGCGGTACGGTGTTCTTGCGCCGGTGCCATACCGACTGGGTTGGGGCCGATCGTCATGCATGAAATGTATATTCAGCGATGCTGTGTTGTGGGCAACGCTGCGCCATTATTTCCCAGGCAGTATCGATGACATCATGGGTTATGAAGAGCGGTTTGATACGACGATTAGTCGTAATCGAATTCCCGTCCGGGAGTTGTCAGTAAAAGTTAAACCACTCGATATCGACGACAGTGATGCACTTGTCCAAGCTGTTCGTCGTGAGTATTTGCTTCCTGTTTTAACATCTTCTGAACAATGGCAACTGCCTGCGGGGGCGTACAAGAAAACAGGGTGTGGTCCAACATAATATTGGAGAAATAAGATGGCCATTCAGGCGCATGTGATATATACCGCAATTGTTGAATCAGTCGTTGTGAATCGTCAACGGGAAGACGTGCTGACAAAAATCTGCGAGACAAGTGGTTTTATCGACGTATCCTTACCAGAGGATTCGCCAATGGACTATGTTGCTGTCTTTATTGCTGATGCAATTGCAAGGAAAAATTGTTTTGAAATCAATGGTAAAGTTGTTAGCGTTCCCAGCATTTCGGCTGAACACTGTAGATGCAGCGGGAAAATAAATCTTGGCCAAAGATTTGGGTCTAGTTGCGTAGTAAGGGGGTACTTGACGCTTCAGCTTGATGAGCTGAAAAACCGTGAATGGCTGGCAGCGCTGGGAGCGTCCGTATTAAATGAAAAGCCTGCTAGTTATTTTAAATTAATGAATTCCCCTTCTGTTTAAATAAAGTAAAAAGCATTGTTTTATTCTCATTATGAGAATATATTAATGATGTAATAAATAACTTTTTATTTCCACCAACCGATGGTGCGTAATCGGCAAAATCTCAAATTAAGGAGATGTAAATGGGTTCTGCATACTACTGCTGTGCCGGATGTAAAAATGATTTTAAAGTTTCACGCGGCAATAATAGCGCGTCAGCACGCTACGCTAAATGGCTCGAATCTCAGGGCTATAAGTGCGACGAATGTCGCAAAGCAGATCGGGCCGCAGAGTATGCCGCGAAAGTGGCTGCAGCAGCGGTCGATTCTCGTAACCAACACCTTCCAGAGTTGAGTGGCACCGAAAAACAGGTGCAATGGGCTCAGTCTATTCGTCTCGATGTACTCTCCAAAATGGATGAGGCTCTGCTTGCTGTTCAGAAAAGTTTTTCGCGTGAACGATTCCTGCGTAATTTGTCGGATGAGGGACGAGAAGAAATCCTTGACGGTATTTCATTAATTGCTCATGAAATTCAGCAGTGTGCTGATGCACGTACCTGGATAGACGATTACCGTTTTTATACGTTAGAACGCCATATTACCGTTCAATTTGAGAAACGAATGAATACGCTGGCGCCAACCGCATTTGCTGAATACGCGAGGACGGATAAATGAAAACACGTACTGATTTCGTTGTAGGCATTATCGAGCAGTTTGATGCTGAATTTATGCCCGATCAGGCTAATCGTCGTGCGGTGTCATTTGGCCTGGAAAAGAAATTTGGTGAGTGGAACGTGCCGGAGCTGCAGACGTTGGCTATTACTCTAAACAACGACGTAGTCACGAGTATCGTTGTTAATAGCATGCAAAAACCGAAAAATAAGTATGTGCGCGTTACAGATAAGCAGCGTGCGGTTGTCACGAATGCGCTGTTAGCGAAATACGGTACGTCGCGGGCTGTGTATGCGACCGCGCTCGGTATATCAGAGTCCGAGCTGACAGCGAACTAATGAGGATCGGACGGTGAGCCTTGATTTTTCGGACCTAACCGATGATCAGCTAATCGAATTGGCGCGGGCATGCTGTGAAGAAGCCATGCGCCGAAACCCAGCTGCTCAGCAAGCCATGCAGGACATGATGCTATCAGAGGCAGAAAAGGCGAGAATCGCTAAAAACGCGTCTGAGATGGAAATACGGGCACAGCGCGCACGCGAACGCGAACGTATAGCAAAAGAAACGAAGGCCCAATTGCGGTACGAGGAAGAGGCCAGAGCGGCTGCCGAGCGTGAAAAGTCTGCGAAGGCGGCGGCGAAGCGTACACGCGATAGTGCAGAACAGCGAAAACACCGCGCAATGGCGCTACTGCGCCAGGCCGCTGAATTAACTCGCCGCCCACCGCACGATATCGGGATTGTTTACTGTAAAACAAACCGCGGCCTCAGAGTGATGATTAATCCCAATAGCGGGCGCTACACGACGACTCATATTGTCGACTACTACGTCGACACTGAAGAAATTCATACAGTTCAAGCGCTCGTTAAGAGCAAAACCGAACTGGCCGCGTTTTGTGCCGGTATAGCAGCCGGTTTCCCGCTTGATACTTTTATTGCCGGTAGTAACTACACCTGGGCATCTTGAGGTTCTGGAATGAAAAATTTACCCGTTAATCCGCTGCAGGCACTGATAAAAAAATCGGCCACGCAGCTGCCTGTTCAGACAGGGGCTGTCGATCGTTATGCTCAACGTCTAAATAGGGCCGACGGCCCGCTCATCATCCTGGCAGATGTTTCGCCTTCAATGGACGAACTGGCCTGGGGACGACGTCGACGCATTGATTTATTGCGAGAATCCGTCGATGCGTTATTGCGGCAGCATACGGACCCTATCCGGATCATTGCGTTTGCGGGGGAACCAGACGACAGCGTCGAGACTATCCCACCGCACCCGCAGCGGGGAGGAACGGCAATGCATCTGGCGATTGATTGTGCGGCTAAATTTAACCCGCGTGCGACGTTGATCATCAGTGATGGCCAACCAGATGACGAGGATCTGGCTATTGCGGCCGCACATGCGCTGCCTGGTCGTATCGATACGCTCTACATTGGTCCTGATATCAGTATTTCTGCCGTGAGATTTATGCGCCGTCTGGCAGAAGTCGGTTGCGGCCGACATTCTGCGAACGATATATCAAACACCAGTCCGCTGGCATTAACTCACAGCATTACAAAACTTCTCATAGGGCAAAGCGTATGATCTCGATTGCAAATAACGGGCAGTCAATTGAGCACACCACGTATTTTGATAGCCAGCATGCAGCTGCAGGTTTTTTGTATGCAAGCTGGAATGCCGGTGCATTACGCCTTTTGCTCCCAGACTCAGCGCTCGACATGCTCATCGAGATGAAAACGGGAACGCAGGTCGGCGTCACTCGCGGGACATTGCAAGGCCGCAAGGATGCTCTTGAGATTATGTTTGACGATAATAGCGATGCACCGTATGCCATTCATATCGTGCGTGAGCAGTACGACAATCTTATCCGTGATGAGAATGTCAGTATCACAGTTTCAGTGTGGGGGCGGTCAGGAAAACTGGCTGAGTGGCCAGGATTCTATCGCACAGCGCAGACGCTGCCATTTCTCGAACCGCTCCCGGAGATCAAGCATGGTTCAGTTTGACAAGAAATCTCACAGGGCTCGCGAAGCTTTGCTTGATGCTGGGCGTGATTATCCCGATTGCTGGAAGACTGGCGACAAATTACGTGAAATGAACGGCGTGGGGATGTCATGGCCAGAATGGTGCTACCTGCCCTTAGGAGGGTGGTATGCGGTTGTATCGCAGCAGCGGGTAGGTGGCGGGCTGTTAACGTCGTTGCGCGATAGTGCTGATGTGTCTCGTCTGGGTGCGTTGGGTGCATGGAGGTTAACGCAGGGGATATACCGTTTCGATGAGACATTACTCACTCAGCTGATAGATACCCCGCTGGGGAGTGAAACACCACTGCCGAGTGAGGTCCTATACCGTTTACCCGAGTGGTGTATGTACATTGAAATGCCCGATGTGGCTGATGGCGTGCATGGCTTTTGGGTTCATCTGGAGCACGATGTTAACGACGGTCGCGATGAGCTACGTCTGCTCGTTGACAGCGACAATGCGTTATACCCGCTGATTTTACACCTAGGAAATTGGACAATTACTGAAGCAATGGATCGGGCGTTGGAAGAAGCACGGGTCCAGGCAGAGCGAATGACGCAAGCACATGTTAACGCAGAATACATGACGAAACAGAAATACAAGGCGAATGAGGTTGTTTTGCTGCCAGCACTATCTCTACTGCTGTACATCTGCTCTGAATCAGCAGAATACAGCCGGCGTGGGAAAGATGATGTGCCAAGTATGCCGCGGCCGAAAAAAACAAAGCGCGGATGGCGCCTGTTCCCTGCTGAGGGGCCAGTGGAATGGGATGTTGGTGTGCGGCTAGGTGCCGCATTGAGACAATCACACCAGTTGTCTGACAATCAGGATAGCGGCACACATGCCAGTCCGCGTGCTCATATGCGGCGGGCTCACTGGCATGGTTTTCGGGCTGGACCGCGGAAACGTGAAGATGGTACGGATATTCCGAATAGTGAGCGTAAATTTTCACTGAAATGGTTGCCGCCGATCCCAGTTAATGTCGGAGACGATGAGCTGTTACCGGCAACGCTAAGGGTCATCAAATGACACCGGAAGAGCTACAGGCGTGGCAGGAACGTATGGGCCTGACGCCGAAAGCAGCAGCTGAACAACTGGGTGTCAGCCTTGCCACGTATTACGGGTACCTGTCCGGTAAAAACCGGAACACAGGAAAGCCCGTGTCAATGGATAGGCAGACCGCGCTGGCCTGCGCCGCGCTTGAAGCTGGGCTCATGCCGATCGGGGGGGCAGCAGCAACTGACGCAGAGGAGAGGAGGCGGACGGTTAACCTGGGATTGCTGGCATCTGCATTGAACCTTAACCGCAAGGAGCTGGCTGGGATTGTCACCCTGGGCGGTTTAAAAACATCAGCAAGCCAGGCCGACAGATGGCTGCGTTCTGAGTCATCAAAGAAAGGCTACGCGCACATTACAGACGATCAGTTTCACGCATTCTGTGTTGGATTGAAACCGTGGCTTGACGTTAATGAAGGAGAGAGTTAACGTAAATTGGTTCCCCATGAGCAGTTTATTGTAGTTTTCACCGCCGCGCAGGCAGATTGACGCTGATAATGCCCTCATTATTCCATCGTCAAATGTTAACTGCTGTACATGGGGATAAGTCGTTATTAGGTTGTAAATGTTTTGCTTCCCCGTTTTACGGGGATCATCTCAGAACAACATACACAGAAGCGCGACAGCACTTCTGTGTATGTCCCCTCCCGAATCTGCTTGAATAACCTGCTCACCATTCAAAATGATACTAAAAGTTGACTTAAAGTCTTCACCACAGTACTGTTTGCCGCATTGACCTTATTTATCAGTGTACTTATTCGCTAGATTACAGATTGTGAGAAAATATATGGCTAGAGAACGTATCTCCAGTGAGGAGTGGGCGCGCCTGCTACCAGCACTATCAAAGTGCGCCAAAGTTACGATCGAAATGGCTCATGAAATTTTAGTCGAAGGGCGACGCCAGGTTGATGTCGCTGAGAAATATGGCAGAACTAAAACAACGGTTAACGCGGCAAAACGGCGTGTGTTAGAGCTTTGTGAAGAGGTTATCTCGGCACCTGACCTGGAATTCGTAGAGGTCTGGCTCCCCCGAGAAGAAGCGCAGCGCGTTCTTCAGATGGCCAGTAAGTACGCCGTGAATAAAAAATAACAATTACCAGTTTATGGCCAGCTCTAGGCTCGAGCTGGCACCTGTCCGTTTCCGTGTTTTCCCTCTGCTTTTCCCATCCTATACATCGATAGATTTCATGCGCTGGCCATCCTGGCCTGCATTTGTTATGGGCGTCCGAGCGGGTTGTCATGCTGCGCACTGAGCCAGACAAGCTGTCTCGGCCCTTCTGGTTTCCATCTCTGGCGCAATCCCACTGAAGAATAAATCTCATAACACCCAGGAACTGAGTCGCCGAATGTCTGTTTGGGCATGAAGTCGGCTGTGGATGGGGGGAGTTGGCTTGCGCGTGTCGGCCGCTGGCCGTCACGGCATCCGGTAAATCACGCCCCTGTCGTCGCAAGCGCCACCAGGTCCGCTCAACCGGACGACTTCGTCGAGCCAATGTGGGCTATGCGTCGCCTGAAAGTCAGCTGGGCTTTGCAGGGTGAAGGTCGGCGCGGGGCTGTATATGAGCGTGTAACCAGCTTCGCTGGGCTTCCGGCGGGATAACCCTCTGAGCCACCTTCAGCGGTATTTCCGCCTGCATGCGCTACGCGCATTTGTAAAGGACTCTGCGCGCAGCTCGGGCCATTTACATACAAAAATATACCAAATCTAGTTAATTTGATGTCATTCAATGATACTAAAAGTATACTTTACGGGTGGTTTAATATATTATCTATACAGTCAGTTGAATTATTTATTTGGTTTGTTGGCCGGTGATGAAACCGCTTTAGCACAAGACAAGGACAGAGTGAAGGAATAGTGAAAATGGGTGGAATAAAAAAAGTAGTAATGCATGTGCTGGAACGAGCCGCCTATTCTGTATTTTGTGAAGAAGAAGCCAATTTACATTATGGCGATAAATTCACTCAAATAGACAGAGCTAAGGTGTGGTTATCGGGAGCTCTAGATGCTATTAAATCAGTGTTTGCATCAAAAGTATCTGGAATAAGAAATTTCAGACGATGTAGATCTTTGAGCAGGCTCATCAGTACTGTTCGGCGATAGAGTCCGAGAGCAGTAGTACATTGTAGAATTCAGACAGAATTACGCGGAGATCATTAATTTGAAGAAAAGCAGGGTTTCCCCTGCTCCTCATGCCGGTTTATCCCTGAGAAAGCTAGACCGGCATTCATCAAAACTACATGGAGACAAAGCCATGCAACATCATGAGAGATCAATCATTACACCAACTGCTGTGTATGTAAAGCTGATGGCAGAAGAATGCCAGGCGCCGCGTAAACAGGTTCGCTTTATTCGTGATGAGATAGCGCCCAGTGAACTTGATCCAAAAATGCTCGATCGCGGAGACGATATTGTTCAGCGGTGTAGTAAAGGGCAACGCGTAAGGATTCCCGCCATGCAGGTAAGCGAACTGGGTCATGTGTTACGGACACTGGAGCTGAAAAGGGCTTGTGCCTGATTTAATTGCCGTCCGGGCTGGGCGGCATTTCAGATGGATGAAGAGATCACCGTGAATATAAGTGAAGTGAGAACCAGAGCGAAGCAATTAGTCGCTAAATGGGAACCAATGTTGAAGCAGGGCACGACCGTAGGGGTTTCTAACGTCACTAAATATGGAGACGAACAAATTGAAATTCGTAGAGAAGGGGGGCTGTACTGGCGCGCTTGGACGTTTGAGGATGGTTTTCTGACCGATTTTGAGAAAAATTTGGACTTTAGCCGATGCTAATATGATTGCGTAACATGAGCCAGTGCTGCGGCACGGCTCATCTTTTTTCAATGTTATGCAGGGATTCAAGCATCGTGAGTATGGCTTCTCGCGGATGTTTACGCGGGTGCTTTCGCCAGTCGGGCAGTAATTGGTTGGTGCTCAAGGCAATGGTGGCCAGTTCAGTCTGCCGTGACACTTCCTGCGCATTCTCCCAGTCATGCCATGTCCGCAGACTGACGCCTATTTCCCTAGCCGCTTTCTCCCGTGACCAGTACATTCCCCTGCGCCAGAGTTTAAGTTCCCATCCGGTCATATTTGTCTCATAAATAAGTGCAGAATCTGCACCTATATTATCGAAAATTTTTTATTTAAAAAGTGCAAATTCTGCACTTTTTTTATACTAAGGATACGCACCTGTCTGACACCTGCGGGCGCACTGTTTTTTTCCGGCGGCACCACACCGTGCCGAGTGGTGCCGCCGTTCGCCGGTGACCGGGTGTCCGTCCGTGGCGGATTTCCTGTCGCAGGTATCTCATCACAACGTCTCGCTGGTTGGCAAGGAACGCAAGCTGGCCAGAGGTCTCCCTGATAGCGCTCCCCGCCGTGCTGTTGGTCCTGTTACGACACGAAGATCCGCAACTTTTTATCCACCAGGAGGACACCATTATGCAGCAACACCACAACGGCACTGCAGAAGACGTGTTGTCACATTGCGTGCTCAGTGCAGACATTCAGCCGGACAGCGCCTTGTATCACTGAGAAGATAAAAACCGCTGGCAGAAAACTATCCTTCGCGACGTTGACCAGGAGATCTGGCAGAAACTGATGCATGATTCCGGCATGCTTACCCTAATGAAAACCGATAAGATCGATGCCTGGCACACGTCGCTGTACAGCGTTGATATGCCGGAAGTCACGCTGGATAACATGCTGGCTTCCTTCCGTCAGTTGCATGCTTTATCTGCGTCAATGTTTGAGCAGGGCGTGGCGTCGCTGTTTGAATAACTGTCGTAGGATTATAAAACCAACAATGTGCGGAGTTTTGGAAAGGATATTATCATCAATACGTTAGTTGATGTCACCCAGTGGGGTGTCAGTGCTCATCAACGTGGTATCACCCGACTCGACGATCTGAATAAAGCTTTCTGCTGGTTGGACAATAAACCCGTGATCGATTTTCGTGACGGAGATGGATGCTGGTTCCGAGATTTTGTGCATACCCATCAGCTGAACGGTGAGGATTTTACGTCAGCATATTTCAGTCTACGTCATTTCAAAAAAGGATCGGGTCATATCACCTTTCTGCGCATGGGCCTGGTTTAAAAGAGGAATAACATTCTGGCACATTATTATCCGAATGTATTACTTCCTTCATAAATCATCCTCCGTGCAGCCTGTCATAAGGCTGCCTGTTTATGCGAATGGATTATTTTCTCACATGTGCATTTTACCTTCGACCAGACTGCTGTGAGCGGTTGTTCCTGTCTTAACCTGCATTACCGTACTGGCAGAAAATAGGTACGCAAGGTTTTACTCCCTGTTTCTGCCGGTGAGGCGATGCGAACGGTTGATGTGAACAATCTAAATGCGCGCAGTCTGGTAAGGCTGACGGCATAATATGTGATAACCGGAGCATATACAGATGGATTTTTATCGTGTCAAATTTGAAAATATTGTATCCATTGCCCGTTATACCTGTGATGTTGTGGAGGTCATCTCTCTGGACTTTACGGTGGTGTTTTCCTGAAAACTGGCGAAATTGAATGCGCAGGCACTGGCCGAATGGTAGGACAATGAGGTGTATACAGATTAGATCGGCGATGAATTTGTCGAGGAAATGAAATGTTTTGAAGCTACTCAGATTTTTTCCGTAATCTGCCATTATCGCTGGCAGATTACGGAAGCACCATTTTTCTCTGCCTCCGTCACCAGAATTTTACTTTAGCTGGTAGCCTCATACTGCCGGTGTAAAATTATCCGGATGGCAGAGAAAAAAAAGTAAACCAGAAGAAGAACTTTACACTGGTTGTGAATAAAAAAAGGCGACTTCTGGTGAAAAAATTGATCCACATGACAGCATGCTGATTGCAGGATTGTGTGGAAAACTTGCTGGTAATGAGGAATGTAATTCAGGAAATCAGGAAGGACGTAAATGTCCTTCCTGTCACATCTATTGGTTTTATAAAATCGCTGGATTAGCTTGCTTCGGATTGCGATTTTTTTTGATAACTTTTTTCTTTTCGGCATCACGCATAATATCACGTAATGCTCTGTCGCTTATCCCATAGCCCGCTGTTTTAAGAGTCTCTTTGATGTCAGTAAGGGTATACCCTTTAGTTTTCACTAGTGCTATCAGATCGTCACGGATCGCCGCCAGAAAATCCTGCTGTGTTTTGCGCTGTGGCGTTAAATCCGGCAATTCGGCCAGCGCTGATTTTGCCTTTTCAATGTCGGAATCGGAATAAAATGTTTTTTTGCTCACCTGCATACCTTATGTAATCGAAAAATCCCGAAAATCATACCATTTATGCCGGGAAATTGGCAGTGCTCCGCACTGCCTATGCCGTCAAAACCGCCATAGTCGAAACCTAAATTGACGTGTATAATGGCCTAAAAAACGGGACAGGATGTGCATTTGTAATACCGCGCACGCACGATATTACAAATGCTACCTGGTCAGGGCTGAGCCCCGACACCCGAGTATGGAGCACGTATGAGTGATAGAGTGTCTCGAAGAGGGACTGAAAAACGGCAGAAAACCGTTATCAAAACCCTGAGATTTACGCCCGAAGAAATCGAGAAGATTGAGGCTGAGGCTGAAGCGACAGGACAAAGTGTGTCGGCTTATATCCGAAATGCAGCGATGAACAGAAAGGTGATTTCAAAAGTTGACGACACTTTTCTGACTGAGCTTTTGAGGCTAGGTCGTTTGCAAAAACATCACTTTGTTGAAGGAAAACGAATAGGTGATAAGCAGTACTCTAACGTGTTAGTCGCGATTACCGAACTGGCCAATACACTCAGAAATCAATTGATGAATAACGAATGATCCTAAAGGAAAAATCGAAATTATGATCCCTGTCATTCCACCGAAACGAAAAGATGGCAAGTCCTCATTTGGGGATCTTGTTTCTTATGTTTCTGTGCGTGATGAGGAGAAGAATGATGACCTTTTGGAAGCCATAAGATCATCAGGTCTTAAACCAGAAATGCCACACCGTAGTCGTTTTTCTAGGTTGGTAGATTACGCGACAAAGCTGCGTGATGAGTCGTTTATTTCCCTGGTTGATGTGATGCCTGATGGTGGTGAATGGGTGAATTTTTACGGCGTTACGTGTTTTCATAATTGCACGTCTATCGAAACTGCTGCTGATGAGATGGAGTATTCCGCTCGCAAAGCGAAGTTTGCGCACAACGATAGCGACCCTGTGTTCCACTACTTGCTTAGTTGGCAGTCTCATGAAAGCCCGCGCCCAGAGCAGATTTATGATTCTGTGAGGCATTCCCTTAATCGACTTGGACTGGCCGAACACCAGTTTGTTTCAGCTGTTCACACCGACACAGATAACCTCCATGTCCATGTTGCAGTCAATCGTGTCCATCCTGATAACGGTTATCTCAACAGGCTTTCATACAGCAAAGAAAAACTGAATAAAGCATGCCGAGAAATGGAACTAAAGCATGGTTTTGCACCAGACAATGGCTCTTTCGTTATTGGTCCAGATAAACGTATTGTTCGCCGGACATCGATAGAGCGTGACAGGCAAAGCGCCTGGAAGCGGGGCAGGACACAGAGTCTTAAAGAGTATATTGCAGATACAGCTATTGCCGGATTGCGTGAAGAACCGGTTACTGACTGGGCTGCTCTTCATCAGCGTTTTGCAAAAGAAGGCCTGTTTCTTTCTGATGAAAATGGTGTACTGAAGGTGAAAGACGCTTGGGATCGTGAACGATCCGGTGTCATTCTCACTGCGTTTGGCCATTCATGGAATACCGACAAATTGATTCGTAGGTTGGGAGCATTTACACCGCCCACGCAAGATATTTTCCATCAGGTGGCACATGTAGGACGTTACGATCCTAAAAAAATCAGTACGCCTGTTCGTCCTGAACAAATGTCGGAAGAACTTAGCCTGGCTGATTATGCCACGACGAAACTGCGTACATCGCTACTGGCTCTTGACCAGGATCCTACCCAAAGAAATATACATACTGTACATCGATTACTCGCGGATTCCGGTCTCTACCTGCGTGAACAACATGGTCGATTGGTTATTTGTGATGGGTATGATAAGACGCGTACACCAGTGCGTGCAGAACGAATCTGGCCAGCTCTGACTAAAACGGTAATGGCGAGTTATGAGGGAGGATGGCAACCAGTTCCTCACGATATTTTCCTGCAGGTTACCCCATCAGAACGTTTCACTGGCGGTGAACTTAAAGCCAGACCTGTGAGCGATCTGCAGTGGAGAAAACTACGAACGGGATCTGGTCCTCAGGGTGCGATTAAGCGTGAAATTTTCTCTGATAAAGAGAGTTTGTGGGGGTATGCGATATCGCACTGTCGCCATGAAATCGAAACACTTGTCAGTGGTGGGCAGTTCTCTTGGGAACGTTGCCATGAGTTGTTTGCTCGACAGGGGCTATTACTGATGCGAGAGCATCAGGGACTGGTCGTTATGGATGCATACAACCATGATCAAACACCTGTCCGAGCGAGTTATGTTCATCCTGATCTGGCACTTGCACGGGCAGAACCCCATGCCGGTTCGTTTGAACGAGTGCCAGTGGATATCTTTGAACGTGTTCAACCTGAAAGCCGTTATAACCCTGACCTGGCTGTCAGTGACCGTGATATTCCGGGCATGAAACGTGATCCAGAATTACGCCGACTGCGCCGCGAGGAGCGTGCAGGTGCGCGTGAAGATCTGAAGGCGCGCTATGCTGCCTGGCGTGCGAACTGGCGCCGTCCTGACCTGCAAGGACGGGAACGGTATCAGCAAATTCATAGTAATTGCAGAAGGCGTAAAGCAATTATCCGTGCACAACAGCGAGATCCGCTTGTCAGAAAGCTGCATTATCATATTGCCGAAGTACAACGTATGCAGGCTTTGATTGAGCTAAAAGAAAGTATGAAGGCGGAACGACTAGAACTTGTTGGTGAGGGTAAATGGTATCCATTGTCGTATAGACAGTGGGTAGAGGTGGAGGCATTGAAAGGTGACAGGGCTGCGATATCGCAGCTGCGAGGGTGGGATTATCGTGATCGCCGGCAAGACAATGCCATTTTAACGACAGATCAACGTTGCGTTGTTATCTGCGAGCCAGGTGGCACACCTGTGTATCTGAATATGCCTGGGTTGAAAGCTGCACTGCAAAAGAACGGCAGTGTCCGGTTCAATGATGCTAATACAGGCCAGCATGTCTGTACTGACTTTGGCGATCGGGTAGTGTTCAGGAATAGAAATGATTTTGCATCCCTTCAGCAGGAACTGAATAAGGTTTCTCCTGTTCTGTTCTGTAGAGATCCGAGAATAGGGTTTTCGCCAGAGGGTCGAGATGTGAAATTTAACCAAGCTATTGCTGAAATGGTGGGTTGGTATAACGTCAATCGGGATCGGGATGAAGAGCAATTCCGTATTAATCGACCTGAAGTGGATAGGATGAGGGTTGAGTGTGAACAGATTTTCCGAGAAATGGGATCGAAAGAGGTGGGCTCCGATGAGGGATATCAGGAACCACGTAATGGGTGGGTGCCGCCGTCACCTCGTTAATCAGAAGAAGCGGGCAACGATAACTAACGGAATCTTTAATTAGAAAACCTGTTATTAAAGCGTCTTTTAGTAATCTGTGATAGTTTGTCGAAGCGCAGGAAAGGCGTCAGTCTGGAAGACTTGATGTTATCTGAGCAAAAAAAAAGCCGCTTTCGCGGCTTTTGGGGTCTCTTATTTTATTAAAGTTGAGTTAGCTGAGAAACCAGTCCTCAAAATCTGAGTGCGTGTTGGGCTGATTGGAAGCTGATATGCACACATCACCATAACCGCCATCGTGAGAAGCGGCGTAACGAGCGACAGCAAACGCATCATCGAGCTCAGAGAGTATGGCTATTACTTTTTCCTTGTTATCTATCTGGTGAATACAATAGTTTGCTTCAGGGGGCAATTTTTCCTGAATATAAACACAGCCCTCACTGCCTTGTGGTGAACCGTAGGCCTTATTGTATATGATATTTTCACGTTCTATTTTTTTGGGTACACCAGAGTTTTCCTCTTCTTCTGCTAATTCCCAAATTTCCCCTTCTTCTTCTAATTCCCTAAGCTGTTTTTCGTAACCAATGCGACCATAATCACCACTTTCTACTCCATCAGCCCATTTACCTGGCGCTATTTCGTTGGCGAGTGAGCAGATCGATGAGATCACATCGGAACATGGGCCTGGCAAGAAAGACTGTTTGTGAATTTGTTCCCAACCAAAATCCCATGCGATCTGTTCAATAAGATAAGGACAACGACTTCCCCATCGTAATTCTGAAAGCAGTTCAATCAACTGGCTCTCGATGCATGCGAGTGTATATATCAGTTCACTATTTTTAGTATTAGACAGGAGATTAGTAGTCATGGTTTTCTCTCATCTGGAAACGGATGTCATCAGGTATTTCTGGTGGGTTCCACCCGGCGTCTTTTTGTTGGGTGATCTTCCTGGTAAGAGTGGGGAGGGCAGGCAACGTAATGTTTTTAAGAAGTGCGGCAGATGTCATTTGAGATTCATCTGAAGATAATTCATCACTATCAGGTTTATTTAGCGTGATGTAACGGATGGTTCTCTCTGCGATCGTTGTGGTTCTAATGATATCTAAGGCTTCTTCCCATAAATTTTTGTCACGGCCAGAAAAATCCAGATCATATTGTGTCAGCAGGTTATGCGAGCCCTGCCGGTTTGCTAGTCGCTGCTGGAAGGTGTCGATCACTTTCCATGGTTCTGCAATAGTTTTTTTACGGCGACGGGAGGGTTTGGCTGTCAGCACACCAATGATGCTGCTGACCTTTTCCGGTGTGGGTAAACGGCGCTGTGCAGTTCGTGGAACAAGCTTACGTAGCTGTTCTAATTTCGGTGGATTGACGGTGATGTAGCGGTTAATTATTAGGGGGGCATTGCATGTTTTCTCGCTGTCCTCAATGAAAAATGCTGCTCCAGGGGTCGGATCTCCCTGAAATATGGTGAAATTTTCTCCTGGCTGAAGCTTGATCAAATCCTGTACGTTGATTTTGTTTTCCATCTGGATACTGATGTTGTCTCCATCAATCCAGGATGTACCTATAATTCCATCCTGCCGCTGAAGACTCACCATGCGTGCTCGAGCCTCCTTACCCGCGGCATTACTGATGGTCTGGGCCGTTTTATCGTCACTGACGATTTTACCGGCTACCTTAATGCCGGCGTTCTGCATGAGTGTTGCCACATTGGCGGCAGACGTCTGATTTTCGATACGCTCCTGATCCTGGCTCATCATGATGAGCGCGAATAAAAGAGAGCGCACTTGGGTTGCCTGAACGGCAAGACGTTCGGTGTAGTATGCCCCGACTTCATCATAAAACCCTAAATAGGGAAACACCCCTTTGTACTTGCTTACCTCAAGCGTTTCTGCATCCAGTCCCTCCAGCTTGTAGCCAAGATCACGTGCCAAAATCATACTTTGCTGAGTGATGAGCATACGGCCTAGCGCAGAGGTCGTGTGCTCTGACGTATTTAACGCAGGGATTAATACCAGCAGTATTCGGTCACTATGAATGCTGTCGCGGATATCGATATCGCCGGCATCTTCAGCAAAAACATCACCAAAGGTCTCAGTAAACGTGCTGAAAGTCTCCAGAAATTGCCCTGTAAGGTAGCTATGCTGTTTTCGCGGTTCTTCTGTCCATGCTGAAGGTACCCGCACCAATGCCATGTCAAAGCCAGGGACATCGACCAGATAATTGTATAGTGGGGAAACGGCTTCCTCAGGCCATTGATCATCTACTGCTCTGCAGTACAGCTCTGCCAGTTTTTCTAACGGCATAAATTCGCGCAGCAGCTGCAAAGACATTATTTTATTCTCTCGAACGCAATAAAACTTGGTTCCGAACACGAGAGCTTTATTCATCGCAATAGCTCTGGATTGCCATTCTCCTCCCTGTACGTTTTTCGGTAACATTGATTGCATGGTTTCGGCAATAAAAGCCTCTGTACTATGGCCGAACGGATTATAGTCATTGGACTGTGGTCGAGTTTTATACCCTTTATTGATGATCTCACTGCGAGACATATCACCATTCATGAAGTTGATATATTCCACATCATCTTCACGGCCAAACCGACGCGCTAGGTAATAGCAAGTGCGTGCTGTTTCAACCTGTGCCTTGCCATCGACAAAGGTATAGCCTCGACCCCAGCAGAGTGGATTAATCATCCAGGCGTAGATGGTTTCTGTCTTACCGCCCCCTGTGGAGGCGAAGAACATGAGGTGTCGAGTCAGATCGTCGATGCTGAGCCAAAGCTCTCGGCCTACGTCATGTATTCTCTGATAGCCGAGATAAAAAATACCCCGCCCGTTACGCTCCAGTCTGGAGTCGTACTGAAATAATGAAGGGTATGCCTTTAGAAGACTACGGCGAACCTGACGGTCTTCTGATGGGTCCGGTAGGTTTAGTTGTAAAGGCATACGTATCGGCATACGCCAGCGATGGGTGCTGAAGCTGATACTGGCAATGATCGCTAATAGTAGGCAAAGCGGGATAGCCAATGGCCAGATGAATCCAACCACAACACTGCCTGCCATTATGACGGCATACAGCAGGTGATCTCGCATGAGCTCAATCAGAGGTGATTGCCAGGCACTACGATTTATTAGTGCCTGATTGACAGGGGTATTCTGCATTATTACTCCTGTGGAATGACTGTTTTCAGAAAGCTATCAGCTTGTTCTGGAGCCATTGAGTCGGTGGTTTTGAGGAAGAGATCAATTTTGGCTGGTTCAGCCAGTAGGCCGGTAGGCAAACGAAAGCCGGTATCGGTAACTACCCACGGTGTGCCTTTGAAGCCAAACTGACGAAAAGCATAGTCATTGACCGCTACCGCAGCAGCAGCGGACTTTTCGCACTCAGTGTTGTCCGGAGCACTTACGTTGTTACCAGGTAATGACATACCAGCATCTGCGCGGAACAGCGCCAGCCATCCGGATGCACGCTTGGCTGAGTCTGTTTGACAAAGTAAAGGCGCTATTTTTTCAACTGCATTGCCGCCATTATTAACGTCATTAACTACCGATACCGGGAACACGATGACATTAAATTCCTGCGCCAGACGTTCAATGGCAGGTTCCATCGTTCTACAAACAGAGCAGGTTGGATCGAGGAATGCATAAAGTGTGCGCTCATGACCGGAGGACAAATTAATGGTAAACATGCCTCTGGCCGCGTTGAGTTTGAGAACCGCCGCCATTTGTATCCGTGAAGAAGTTTCTATGGATGTTTTGGGTGCTGAACTAACCTCGGAGTTTGCCGGCGAATTAGCTGGTGATACTGGCGTTGCGATTGGAGATGCTGTTTTTAGTGTATCGGCAGGCGATGCCGGCAACGCATTGCGATTTTCCTGGATGGCATTCTGCATGTTTTGCGTTTCAGTTACTGCAGCCTTGGCTATCGACTCACTGGCTGACAGCGGGCTAGGGTCTGTATGCGGTAATGCGTTCATCATAGTGGCCGCTCTGGCTTTTTCTCCGGATCCGTTCGGATAATCAGGATAATCATGTCCAAAGGGCATTCCGACTAATGCAGACGATGTTCGTATCTCAGTTGGTTGATCATTTGAGGATGTGAGGAACCACGCGGTAGAAACTATTAGTGCCCCGACTATAGCGCTGGTCAGATACTTCAAACAGCGTCTGGTTGCTTGTTTTTTCCTTTGTTCAAGTTCCAGGGCAATCGCGTTGAGTATGGCACCGGCATTGTGCTCAGGGTCATCAAGCAAAGTAGCGGCTTGGTATGATAATGAGTAAAAACCAATCAGTTTGTTCTGGCAGATGGCCAGCCGTTGCGGACTCCGAAAAATTGTCAGCGCCTGTGGCGTGTCATTTTCTCTATGATGCATAACAACAATGCTATCGTCACAGTGGATTATAGAATAGGTATTTGCTATTGACATGGGGGTCTCCGGTAGACTGTGTCTTAATAAAAAAGGATATAGGCAGATAAAATGGTCAGAACGGTGATTCATCACCATCTTCCATTCCTGGGCGGGCTAGAACGTCGTCGGTTAGGGACCAGTTATTCCTGATACGACGTTTTCGGTCTTTATCTGGCTGTGGCTCGTCCCAGATCAGTCCCAAAGAAATCATATCGATGCGAAAACCATCGACGGCCTCTTCAACGCAGGCAGTGGGGCAGGGAAGTCCTAGCCTAATAGCTTCATTTTCGGTACGAGCCACGGCAACGATTCCCGCTCCCTCGATAAACTCTTTCGTTGTGTTTGCCCGATGTAGGGCATAAAACAAAGTACGATCGATGCCTTTTAACCAAAGCCAGTTAGGTGGTGTCAGACGTAGGTCATGTGCATATAACCACACAAGACCACTTCTGACGTATCGGTGTTCCTTGAGCCAACGGATAGCACCTTCGCTACGAATGACTCGCATGAATGCCGGTTTGGCCAATGAATATACTGGGACTGAAAATTTACCCTTGTCTCTTCTGCTTTTTAGACGGCAAGAGCGATTCAGGTTGTCCATTAAGGATTTAGCCGCGTCTCGATCATCCAGGAAGTACTGGAGGCCGAAGATGGCGAACAGGGCTTTTTCATGTGGAGCAAGGCTTTTCCATGATGTGAGTGGTTCTCCAAGTTGCCCCATAAATGCAGTTCGACATCGAGCTACGTCGAGCTGCATGTTGCTGATCAGTTGATGTTCTACAGCGAACTCTTCGGGCCTCTGCGCAGGGCGTCTTTCGGGCCGACGTTTATCCAGTAATAGGCGGAGAGGATCACCTTCATTCAGTATCGGTGCGATCGCGGGTGAGATGCTTTCCATGGTAAACGGCAAGGTGTGAATATTGAGTACGCGACGGGTATACCAATTTCTGGCCGGATGATTCACCCAACTCCATAACGACGCGGTGGAGAGCGGAATGAGGAATATCATCAGGATGCCGGTAGTCTGCTCCATAACACTCACCCATTGCTCAAAGGAGACGTTTTCAGCGTTATTCCCAGTGATTGCCAGAAGGTTGTAGCGCGGAGCGGCCCAGGTATGGAAGGGGCCGAAATCGACCATTCCCCACAGAATATGCAGAATGAAGCAAGACCAATATACGAATACTGGCAGAAAGAACCAGGCAACTAGTAACAACATAATGCCTATTACGGCAATGGCACCCCAGGTATCCATTGAATCGATGGACGTGCCTGGACGGACTGTTGACATGAATAAATCTCCTTCATTGACAGTAACGCCTATAAATAGGAAGTAAAAATTAAATAATAATTAGGCGTAGGTCTGCGATAATTAAAAGGTATTGTTAGAAAATCAGAACGTAAAGGTTATGGTGAGAACTTAATTGATCGGGGTTTTATTTGTTTTGTCTGGATCTAATATGGATCTCCTTTCAAAATCCTTATTGTGTACTCTTTTTTAGAGTGCTTATATGATTAACCTTACACAAGATTTTCAGTGTATTTATCTGTGCATGATGTAATAGAAACAAAAGAGCCGGTTATGAAACCGGCAAAAGGATACTCTAAGGAGGAGATAAATGGTTGTTTATTAAATAAGTTCAGGGACTGGCATCCCAGCCAAAGATTCCAATTCTTTACGTTTATTCTGGACAATATTGGGGAAATTAAAATTATAGCTGTAGCCTTTGTTGTTCATACCATGCAAGTGGTTTGCAATGTTTGAAGCCGCGGATGTTTCAATAGGGATCATGGGCAATGATGCAAACCTCGTATACAGGCGCAGCTTAGAGCCCTCAACCTCTGTGCGTACAAGGCTGTATGCATCGAAGCCAATGACATCCATGACTTTCCCCGGATAGATACGGATGTATACCATCGTACCATTCTGGTAGTCACAACCAAGATAAGTGTTTTGCCAGAATAACCAACCTTCAGCGTCTCTCGTTGGATTGAAGTGGCCTGAAGATTTTATATCATCCAGAACCGTCTGAATCTTCATTTTGCGTTTTTTTGCAATGAGGTAATTTATGGCAAAGGGGGCAGTAAGAAGAATCCAGCAGCCAAAAGCAATTACATATTCTCGAGTGTTGGCATATGGTGAGTCAAATGCAAATAAAGTGAATAAAGGCGCAAAAAATATAAGTATGATGACACCGAATCGTAAAAAAAGACTTTTGGCCACATAATAAATAAGCCACTTTTTAGGAAAACGTTCGATCATATACAACCTCCTCCATAATTTTTATCGTCATTATATAACGTGGGTTATTGGGTGTCTATAAATTATCCATTGATTCCATCTTTATTTGGTGGGGCATTGTTCATTGTATTGGTATTTACTCCAGGTGTGCGGCGCATATTCGTGTTACCTGCGATGAAAATATCTTTAACAGCGTTAGCCATACTACCTAAAGTATTTGCCGCATCGCGTCCACCCAAGAATGAGATGACGTAATCTGGCAGATAGGCTTGTAATGCAAACATACTGGATACTAGTGCGGTAGAAATTCGTGCGTAGAGCATTAAAAATCCAATTAAGCTGAACACACCCGTTAAAGAATTTGCTTGAACGTTAACCAGAGCAGCACCAAATAGTGCGTGTAAGATAGTACCTGCGGCGACGATAGCGACCGACGCGAAGAAGAAACCAAACACCATTAAAGGGGGACGTATCATTGTGTCGATTAAATAAATATATCCGTAGGCTGCTCTACTTCCTCTGTCTTGTGATGTTCCAAGGTGTGTGGCTCCCCATAACGGTCCCGCGGCACAGCCAACCATTACGCTAACGATCCAGTTTCCAATTCCTGTCATCCAGTAGATGAACGGGATAAAAGGCAAATAAATAGATAGTGTGAAACCTGTTGTGAACATAAGCAGTAAAAGGAAGTAGACAGCTGGAGAAAGTGCCTCTAATCCCTTGTCGACAGCACTAATAGAACCTGTGAGATCGATGATTTTGCCAATAATAGATGCTTCGCCGCCAGCCACCAGTGCACGGGCAATCGTATATGCCGCCAGGCTTCCTTCAGCCGCTACTAACGTATAATCGCCGACATTTTTCATTTTAATAAGTGGATTGACTTGAGTATTTCCTGTACCGGATCCACTAAACGATGTGGCAATCCAGGTGGTGAATGATTGCATTGGGCCAGCGATTGTATTCATTAAGATACTATTAGGATCATTGCTTTGCCCTGCCAGTTGCTCATTGTTCGAGACAACCGTTCCAAGCGCTGGCGTATAGGTGGAGTTCTGCAGCTGTGTGCGATAGGCCGTCATTACTGCCGTGAATAAATCCGTGTCTCCGATCTCCCCCAGAGAAGACATTCCACTTGTTGATGGCGCGCGGCTGGCTACTTCGGTTAAACGTTGGTTCGCGGTTGCAAAGGTTTGATACCAGGCCCCCAGTGCAGCCCATCCATAGGTATCGAGATAATTTCTGACCGCATCCTGTATTGCGTTCTGTTCATTCTGCGCGGGTAGTGCCCTTTGAACTGTCTGCTCATATGTATTGGCGGCGTGCTGTATTCGGCTTTCAATGTCTGGTAGTGCCCCTGTGCCGTTTTCTCGTTTCGCCCTGAACCCTCGAACAAATTCACTGGCTACGCTGTCCATATCGGTGATCATTGCCGCCATCGCGGCGTGCTGCGCGTCCACAATTTCACGTGTGTCATTTGAGTTAAACGGGTTTAGAAAGTTACCCCAACTGGAAGAGGAGCTTGATGTCTGTTGTTCAGGAATACTGCTCGTTCCACAAACCCCGCTACCATTGTTCACTCTGACAGTGTAGTTACCTCCACTGGTACCAGATGATTCCAGCATTTTCGGTGTAGACGAAGCGGCGGTTGCGTTGTAATCATCAATGACGCTGTTGATGGCATACTTGCAGAGCTGCATTTCAAAAATACCGCGTGCAGCTGTTCGTGTAGAGGGCTGGATAGGTTGTACGGTGAGCGAATAGCCACTGGCAATATCATTAGCTGCTTTCTGTACCATCAGGTTCGCGGATCCTACACCCATAATGGATGCTCCCCACAACATAGCGAGCTGCGCAAGGCTCCATCCGTTGCTGCTGGGTATTATCATCAAAAATCCCAGTAATGTACTGAGTGTACCAACAATGTCCCGATCACCATTGAATACCTTGCCCTGGTGACCGGTTTTACTGATGTGACGTAAGCCAATAACGATGAACCAGACGACGGCAAGAATGGCTATGATGCCATTGAATAGGGCAAATAGATTGCCAACCATTGTTGTATTGCCCCCTGCCAAGGGATTGGTCACAACGTCACCAAAGATGGTGATCAGCGCCTGACGAGACAGGTCTTGGGCATTTGTAGCTGCTGCAAGAATATCGTCGTATGTGACGGCGGCTCGAACTGGTATTGCAGGCATGAGCAGGCCTGCGCAAAGCACAAGGAATCGATTTTTCACGGTAACTCCGGATGATTACGGGAACGCAGGAAGAGGAGTGAAAACCAGTATGGCGACTGACTTTAACGCCTGAGTCTGTGGAGTGGGAGAAAAGTGATGATGCCGATTTATGTAATCAGCTTGGCTTAGTCATCAGTCCCCGCAGACAGCATTGCGTACCGCATTTGTCTCTGACATAAAATGGCGAAAGGTCCCTCTTTCCGCTAGGCTCACTCGTCGATTACGTAGCTGCCACAGACGGAATGTAACGATGAGCGCCTTTGACCACGCTACGCCCGTACCGGAGAGAAGAACCAGACAGGTGCTGATCTGATGGACTGTTATATCTGCGCTGTTGCTTAACGAGAACATTGTGAAGGGCGGTACCAGGATGGACAATAACCAGAACATGGCTCGCCAGCGTCGTCTTTGACGACAGTATCCCTTCTCTAGCTCCTCTAGTGTCAGCCCAGAGGCTGCAACAGCTTCTTCCCAGTCAGGAGATGCCGTTTCAGCATCGGATGCATCTTCCAGTTCGGGAAATGCTTTTCGGATACGTTCCATGTTCCGGGTAGTGATATCTTTGGATGTTCGGAGATACCACTGCGTCTCCTGTATTGGCAAAAAAATACTTAAAGCGCCCCTGGCCATGCGCCATAGTCGGCGTTTATGCGGTTTTTCTATGATTGTCATCTTGCAGTTCCCTGATTCATGGCTGATTCCAGCTCCTTCAGACGTGGAGCGTAGGCCAGTCGAGCTTCGTTAGCCAGAAGTTGGCCTGCCAATACATTCCCTTTTCGCAATTGCTCCTTAAGGTCATTCAATTGCCAGTTCATTTGTGAGGTGGTGCGAATTAGTTCACGCGTCAGATTATCGCCTTCCATTTCCTGCAGGTCGGTAATGTACGCTGTATTGGCATAGCGTCGGCCAGCTTCGAACGCCTCAAATTCTCGTTGACTCATGTACCCCTTTGTTTTTGCTTCAGGAGAAGCAACCTCACTAAAGTACTTAGATGCTGACGGTGATTGGAGCGCTTCTTGCAAAGCCGCCTTTGTTGCCTCATTAGGCTTACTGTCCGCGATTAGAGACAATTGCGGTTCAGAAGCAGCGTCAATAATACCGTTATACTCGTTCATCAAGCCAACATAAGTACGACCGGTTAAGGTGTTGACTTCACCTTTGCCTGGGGTACGCCCGGCTGAAGGGCGAGCAGTATTTTTCATATAGGCCATGGCTGCGTCAGCCTGTTCTTGAGACCAGGTCAATGTCGGTGCTTGTCCTACAGGTCCTGCGCCGTCATAGACAGAGCGTACCTGGCTGTCACCACCAGGAAGTTCTCCGACGGCAGGGCATACGTCTGTCCCACCGAAAAGTTCGTATTCTGCTGCTGTACAGTAACTTGCATGAACATTTGCACCATCGTAGGCATCGCGAGATTGCCCTTGGGGTGCATTTGATATGCGTTTACGGATTGAGCTGTTGGCAATTCCTCCCCCTGAAGAAAGATGGGATGCTGTTCTACCTGCCGTACTTTTGCTTTGAGCAGCAACACCGGAAGCCGAATCACTGCAGATGGAATCTGGAACAGAGAAACTTCTTCGCGCTTCTTCAAGTCGCTGAGTTTCGTTGTTGAAGATCATCTGCTGCCGGGTCGCTTGACCATCCTGACTGATGATAGTGGCCAGCTTGTCGGAGTTTTGGTTAATCGCTGTACCCGTTGCTTGCTGCATGCGAAGAATTTCTGCCAATGTGGCTTGAATAGTTGCCATTTCAGGCAGGATTTGGGTTGTCACTGGGACACTGGAATTAACATTCACAGTAAAAGCACTAGCGATGTGAGGTATGCCTGTCGACATGACCAATACCAGTGTAGAAAGTCGAAGTCGTTTCATAAAAACCTCTGGATTCAAGTAAGCGGGATGAGAGTGTCTGGGATGCGTTCAGAGAATGTATCCGCAGCAAGTGCTACTAGGGGAAAGGTCTGAAACCGGCGAATGAGCCTCCCATGACGATTTCTCGTATCGATAATCGTCAATCCCCTGCGTTGTATGCGAGAGTAAGGAGGTGTCGTAATATCCATTACCGGCCAGTCACCGGGGCTGAGTGGTGGGGTTTCCGATACATCTGGCCAAATCCATGTATCATCAGTCATCAAACTTGTGCGTCGCTGGGGCAACAGCCATTGGACGACATGGCGGACTTCTCGGATCGGCTCCCCCTGTTCTTGAACGCGCCAGATGGATGTGGTGACCAGACTGGTAGGTTGCGATTGCAACATCAGTAAGAGCCCGTTAGCACTAAGTGATGCGTGTTTGTCCGTGATGTGAACCGCTCTTTCACCTATTGATTTATCAGTCCTGAAATGCTGAGACGGCAGGGTGAATACCGTACTGTCAGCGTCGATTAACAATCGGGCCAGACTGACCTGACCGCGCGTTGGCCTTCTGCATCGAGGGGTCAGGTGAATGGTACATATCAAAGGTCAAACCCCAATTCATCAATCATTTCTTTTGCCATCAGCTCAATGACACCCTTGTCGCCGCGAGCAGCAGCATTTCTCTCTCGGTACTCAATGAGTTTTTTGGCTGACCCACGTGGAAATTTATAGGCTAGCAATTTGCGGGCACGATCAGAACCAATGTCCTCAGTGAGGAAACGACGTAATGCCCCGTCTTTCTTGTCCGAATTGAGCGACCAGAGTTCCAGAGGGCCAATCGTAAATCGAACAATCCGTGCCAGTGTTCCCTGCGTTGTACGCATAACGCACAGTAAAGGTACGCCGCTGCCGTCGGCGGCTGGTCCCGATGGCATCCGGAGAAAATCCTGTAATGTGTGTTCCGGTACTTTGAAGTGATCACGCAACAACTCAATGTCCTGCTGCCGATAACGTAGTAACCAAAGGGTGTTCGCTGAGTCCAGCATGCTTTTGGGATAGTCTGTCAGGAACTGCGTACTGAGTACGGTACGAATGCCAAACTTGCGCTGTTCACGGTCCTGGGTATCGAGCGCCTCATAAATAAAATTGATGCCTCTCGCATTATGAAGCTCGTCGTAGATTTTGGTTTTCATCTCACTGTCGAGCTGGTTGATACGTCGGAGAATATCTGGGTGATAGACGTTCGGTAGGTTCTTTAATACCTCGTCTCGATATTGTGGCAGGGCAAAATCACCGGCAGTGATGTGGCCGGCGAACAGATACATTATGCCTGTTTTCAGCCGTCCAGCCGGTGTCGCGTCTCCCGCTACGTTATTCAAATCAACGGCTACGATACGTGTATTCGGATTCAGTGCGAATCGAGTACGGCTGGCCATCATGGGATAGTCTTGCCGCGCCTGGATCATACAGCGTTCGATATAACCTAACAGGGGTTCTTGTGACCCGTCACGTTGGACTTTGCCGAAATTTTCCTGAATGGTTTCACTACTCAGAAGGGCGGGCATATCGGCGAGCTCTGGCACTGCCTGGTAATGTGCTCGCTGAGCAGCTTGGAGTAATCCCTTCTCATGTAGAATGTCACGGACCTCATACCAAGGGGTTGCTGCCCACCATTCCATATCATGTTGTTCCCATAACCCAGATTCCCGTAGGGCTGTATCCACCTCGATTTCAACATGTTCACGATACATGTTAGGTTCCTGACCGCTGCGAATATCGTAGGCAAGTTCGATAAGTCGTTCAAATATCTGGCGGGTATCGGTGGGGTTGGGAGGAGTCCCTTTATCTGGTTCGATACAGAATGCGGTCAGCATTGAACTAATGAATTGCTTTTCTGGTGTAATGGGATGGCGTGCTCCATACAGAATATCGAACAAGTTACGCGATTTAGATGGATCGTTGCTGAGGATGATACCGATAGCCTCATCCTTACGTTCAACTGGCAGACAGTCACGGATCAACTGGATGGTTCCCATAGCCCCGAACCCCTTATCTATGTGAGCTACATAAGGTAGTGAAACCTGCGCAGAGGATACCTGAATGGTGGTAAGTGTATTGATAAGTACCGTTTTCCCAAGGCCAGAATCACCAGGAGCCAATTCAGTGTGTTTATTTTGCCGTGACGAGGCCAATCCTACTTCCCAAGAGCAGCCGTCTTCGGTGTGCAGCATCAGATTACCTTCACCGCGCCATACGGTACCCGGACGATTAAAAGGCATCATTGAGAGTGCGTGTGACAAGGGCGGATAAAGAGGGATTGGGCCAGAGCCTGCTGATGCGGCCAGCATTGAATTTACCCACCCTCTACGAGGATCACCAAAGGTTGTTGTTGTGCTGCATACTCCCCATCCCTGAATCGCAGATTCAAGCAGCATTTGATTACGTGAGCAGATTTCGCGAGATTTACCCCATGTAGTGGCAATAATGGTCATAACGCAAACCGGATCGCTATCATCGGTTTGCGCCAACTGAGTGAATGCGTCATACAGAGGGCGAATGGCAGGGATAAACTGCCCAAAGGAAGCGATATTCCGTTTCCAGCCCAGAGCTTTAATACCTCCAGGCATTAAATCAATACGGACTCTCCAGGGAACAGTGCGGGGTACTGATTTGACCAATTCATTAAACGGTTGTGGATGCTGGGGCGGTAAAGTAACAGAGATCATGCCATGCCAGAGCCCGTCTGCATGGATGAAATTTCCTTCTGTTTTGGGGGTCCCACCGAAAACTTGCAAATTCAGCGAAGGAGCGAGCAAGGCTGAGTTATCACCCTCCTGTCGAACTCCTGCAACTGCCAAATCCCCTGGAAGGTGTGGGCGCCACTGCGACGCCGTATTGTCACGCGCCATTTCACGACGAATTTCATTACAAACCTCGGGCACATCCATTAATCGAACCAGCAGGCCTTCACCTCCCCGTACAAGTGCTTTTTCCAGTGTTGTGATAAAGCTGTCGTGCCGGATTTTCAGACCGGACATCAGGTAGCGCCAGGGTTGCTGTCCGAATCGGGCTATGGGGGCTTTATCACTGATGGCATTTATTTCTTTATTGAAATCAGTACGCTCCTGTTGGCTGACCAGTATTGGAGAGCTCCATACGGCGAGCCAACAACGCTCCCGGACTAACCAAGGAGAGAGTGTGGCTATTTTCTCATTCAACAGATCATCCAATTGGATGGCCGTATGTTGAATAGAACGTTTTTGCGGGGCAATCATCGTGCTGATCTCGTCAGCACCTTTTTCCGGATCGCGCTCGAAGATAAATGCCATCTTGTGGCCTGTTTTTTTCCAGGTCGTACTGAGCGTGGTCGCGAGATGCGTGATCAGACCTTCAAAGGCATCTGGGTGGTCAATAGGGGCATCTTCTGACAGTTCACGCAGAGCACCTGAGATTTCAAATACAGAGAGATAATACCCTTGGTGGGTGACGGCAATATAGGGTGCCTGTAGCCAGGGCCGGATTTCCAGATCTTGTTTATCCAATCCGATGACTGTTCTCAGGTCACAATAGTCGACAAAATCAGCGGAGACGGTAAACCGGGAAAGCGTGTTCAGTATGTCTTCAATAGCGAAGACAATTCGTTTGATATTCATAAGATTGTAATTCACTCCATAGGTATAAGCATGTTGTCAGAGGGAATGGAACTTCAGTGAAATTTGTGAATAAAAGGGGTGAATCGATGGCAGGAGTAAGCACTAATAGTGTGTATAACTAAGCGCTATGTAATCTCGGAAAGATAATCGCGTTCGATAACAGAGTCTGGTGTCAGAATTAACACCACTCCGGCCATTTTTTCCCGCAGATCATCACGCTGAGAAGGGGGATATCGGCGTAAGGCATCTGCAAAATCAGCCGGTTTCCAACCGCCAAATCGTTCTTCAACAGGCAGCCGATGGCGCAGCAAATCTGAAAGAACCTTACGCCCTTCTCGGGCAATAGTCGGACTGATGCTAAACATCGCGTGTAATGCGTGACGATTTATTGTCACTACGTTCCGTGGATGCAAGTCAGGAAGCCAGACCATACTCCCCTGAGCCGCAGCATAGCCATTGAGTGCATGCCAGGCATGGCAGATGTAACAGAGATGAAATGGTTGTGAGAGCTGGCTGAGCTGTGCTCTTTCCTGAGTTGATAATTCACCGTTTTCTGTGAGCGAACTAGCGGGAATATGTCTTAGAGCGAGACGGCGTGCAGCCAGAGAGGCATGTTGCAGACTGGCTCTCGCTGATTTCAGTGCCCTATAAAATTTCTCCCGCTCTGACGGGTCTTGTGGCGGCTGTCGGGATTCCAGGCGCCGAAATACATCATGTTCTCGGTCAAGTCGGAGTAGAGAATCCTCAGCCGTTTCTGCCAACCGCGTTAGTGGCAAGGACTCAGTCAGGAGAAAACGGTGTTTCATGTCCGACTGGCAACAAAAACAACGACCACCGGTTACCAATTCTGGCGTGGGTAATAAAGGTTCTGTGGTATGCACGACATCGGGCAGTGGCAGCGGGTGAAGATAAGGGGACTCTGTCAGTTTTTTACTCGCACTCATTGGCCTCTCCGGTAAGCGTTTTCACCATCGCCAGAATACAGGCTGCAATATCAGGGGAACTGCATTCTGCAAACACGAACTCCTGATTGTCCTTATCATCACGAGCAATCACATTGCCATGTTCCGTGCGCAATAGAGTGATACCTTGCAGCGCTTGAAAAATATGGGGGGATATTGACATACAAACCTCTGAAAGCGGTGCCGGCAAAAGCCGACACCTTTCTGTGGGTCAACTGATGGTGACAGCGCTCGTCCCCATTTGTCTCTGGGTGTTGCCCATAATTTCGGGAACAACGACGAGAAGTGCCCCAATACCTAAACCGCCAAGGCATGCGCCAAGTGTAACCTGCGGATGTTTGCCAACTTTTTTCAAACTCAACAGAGAGGCAATAAAAATAACCACGCCAAGGGCCTGAGCTATTTTTAGACCAGACGTTTTCCCTCGCGTAGCGCCGTCAGCAACGCTATCAATCATGTCAGCTATGTCACCGGCTGCAAATGCTAAACCCGGCAACAGAGTTATGAGTAATACGCACAGGGCTTTGATTGCACGTTCGCGTAACTGCATCATGGATAATTGAGCAAAAATTACGACGGCGTAAACATGCGCCGTCATGGCACGGAAAAGTGACATAGTGTCTCCTTGGATTGATATAACAGGGTATTAAAAGAGGAGGCCAAGACTGGCCAGCAGTTTGTCTATCAGTTGCGGTGAGAACACCAGTGCAGTACCCGCGACCACTTTTACCGTGGCGGAACGAACACTCTCACTGGTGCTTAAAGCGGTGTGGCCTTCTAATCCTGACGTGCGATACATGTTCAGTCCTGAGTGAACAAAGCCTACACCGGCCAGTCTTGCCAGTGACAACACGGCATTGGCCGCGCCAGCTGCTTCCCCGAAGGAGGATGGCTGTACGTAGGCAATCGCATCAAACGTTGTTGATTGGAACCCGAACTGAGCACCGGCAGCGTTGATAATTGATGGGAGGGATACCATAGCTGCACAGGCGAAAAGACCGCCAAAGAATTTGCCCGGAGACAGCGGTATCGCTGTTGTTGAGCGAGCCCGCGTCAGTAATGCTATCAAACAGATGAAACCGAGAGTTTCTCCCCATATAAACAGGAAGCGGATCCCGCTGTTGAAGACCCCTGCAGCAAAATTTTCAATAGCAGTCAGTGCATCCAGCGTCATTAGCGTAGTGTTCCGCCAGTCGTGATAATACTTCGACTGACTGGATCAATTTGACGGATAGTGATTTTCCCAAGCGTGTCTCCCTCCCGGACAGCCCAGGTACTACCTTGCCATTTTATCCACGCCATCCCGTTTTCCAACGACATCACTTTCATACCGGAAATGAGACTCGCTGCCCCCGGTTTCCCTGATGAAGGTTTTGACGTGGATACGGTGCCGGCCGCCTGCTTGGCTTCCAATGCCGTTAGTCGTTGTATTAACGTATTAAGCTGATTACGGGTTTCAACTGCATAAGTCTCATCCCGCTTAATTGCTTCGGATAATTGACTGACACTGTCTTTCAATGTGATGAGGGTATTATTGGTTTTACTATCTCGCGCATTCAATTCATCACGAACATCCGTCATTAATGCTATTTTGTCGTTATGCGCAGCGTCTGGTAACTGAGGCTGTGCTGACAATTCACTGCTCTGATGTGCAGAAAGTGGGGATGCTCCGCCCATTGTGTCGGTATTTGCTCTGCCCAGTGTGTTTTCCACTTCACTGAAGGCGCTGTCTGACGGTGTTTTACTCATGAACGGCAAAGACGGACCAAACAAGTAACCCGCTCCAACAACGAGTAGCCCTGCAGCGCCTAAAAGCCAAGGCAATGAATAGCCCAAGAGCAGTTCACGCTTCCAAAACGGTTTTTTTTCTCCGTTGTCGGCTTCGCCAAAATCACCGGCGTCTTCCTCGCCCGTGATAGACAAATCGTTTTGCTGTTTCATTTTTACTCCTTGCTGGGTTCTGTGTCGCCATACTGGCGACGGATTTCAGCCTTACGGCGTTCGATGGCTTCCTGTAGACGGGATTGGGGCAATTGTTCTGTGGATACGGTCGCGGAAGTGAGGGGGCTGATTGAGGCTCCCGATGTATTTTTATTGCCTGCGATATCGTCAGTATTGACGGCATCGACAAAGAGAATAGAAATTACCTCATTTTGCTTAACAGTGACCTGACGGAATGGTTCGCGCGCTATTTCCTTTCCTATTACCTCCGAGCCTTTCTCCGCAGCACCGCCGAGCATTACCCCCCCCACAGTGCTGGCGTCAGGTTTACCCACGCGACCTGTAACTGTGCTAACGCTGCTCTGAAGTACCTGCGTATTCGCGTCTTTGTACAAGCCTCCCACGTTCCCTACACCGCCTAAAAAAGCAGGCAGAATGATATGCGTTCCCCACCGATGGTTTACGTCGCTGGCAACGGACGACATCAGGTTGTCATCACGTTGCGCATACGCATTGACGTTCAGTTCCATGCCCCGCCAACTCATTCGGGTGAAATGGATTTCGAGGCCTTCGCCGACGAGTTTTGTCGAAGGGCTGTGTAGGCGGGCTCCTGCCATTCTTCCTGTCGGGATAATGGCCACTACTTGAGAGGTCGGGTTATCTGAATCAACAGCGGTTTCAAGGTATCCCGGTGCTCGAGTCAGTGCAGGGATTAGTTGCTGTTGTAATTCCGCACCTCTTATTGATTGCTGGGTTGGTATCTCAGATACCATCTGCTTACCAGCGTTCTCTGTGCCCTCGATGGCTCGGGCCTGAACAGGAATATCGCCCCCAGCTCGAGCAAGATTGATTCGGGTCAGTAATTTTTGTAGCCGCTCCTGGCGTTTCTCATTTGCCTGCTGTTCCGCTGCCGGTGTCGTTTGCTGACGCGGAGGCGGAGAAGGTTGAGGGGCTTTAGGCGGTGGAGCGGGGCGCTTCTCTGGTGTTGGCTCTCGGGTATCTAGCCCAACGGGCAGGCTGGCGATGAATGACCGGTTTTCGCGCGTCGCCTCCGATGCGCCAAAATCATTGGAGGCTTTTAGTAATTCTCGGTAGCGCGGTGTTTCGGGGGTTACTGACCCGGCACTGGAAGCCGTTCCATTTAAATTCACGGCAGAATTTGTTCCAGTTCCATCCTTATTCCACCATGAAAACAACAAATAACTTCCGGCCAGTATGGCCAGGGCGGCAAGGCCGATGATGGAAAAGAGTTTTTTACCGTTCTGACCGGCATCCTGTTCTGCGCTCATAATTATTCCAACTCCGGGGTGACGTGAACAGACTGACCGTTCACGGAGAAGGTAAGAAGCGGGGTGACAGGAAGCTTCCACAGATGTGTTCCATCAGCGGACGAAAGTGTCTGCTCAAACTCATCGCGTAACGTGGCACGAGAGCGGACCATCAAGTCGTCCCCAGTTTGCCATATAGCCGTGTCAGGCACATTTCCCTGAAACTTGAGCCGGCGTGCATCCTTAGGCGGAATGCCATCGAGAAAGGCCTGTAGCATCGCATCATGGATAGCTATTTTGTCTACTGGAGCACCGATAGGTGATGAACCAGGCCCTAAACGAGGGATCCGTAAATCCAAACGAGAGTCAATTTCCTGACTGGCTGTTCGGGTATCTGTCTCACCACTGGTGACATTAATCATGACTGGGACATCAAGGCCTTTTAGGTAGACTGAAATGTTACCTGCTGCCCAAGGACGTAGCGGGGTAATGGTTAGCATGTTGCTACCTTTGTTGAACTGCACGTCAAAATTAGCCGGACTGGCGTTTAATGGAGCATCTGATTGTGGCCAGGGAGCCCCACTGATATCCGTCAGGGTAATGACACTCTGATTGTTCAGGGCGGTACGGACCAAGGGAATACTTGCACCTGGCGAGAGGTTCAAAGTGAGGGAACTGATGCGAGGAACAACGCTGATAACTGGCGCGTTGACAGAGCGCTCTGTATCCGTCATACGCGAACGTAACTCACGAATTTCAGCTGGTGATAAAGGCGAATCCAGACTGGCAGCTTCCTCAACCAGAGGAGAACTTTGCCCAGGGGTAGGAAGCTCACCATTGATAAGTGTGGCCGGGACGCCAGCGCTCTGGTGTCCCGATTCTTGCGGGGCTGGGGCTGGGGCTGTTGGTGTACCATTTGGCGTTCTAGCATTCTGCCAGCCGCTGTCGTCTGAAGCGGACGCTAAGGCCGGCTCAAATAGCAGTAGTGTGATCAGAAAATAACGGAATAACATAATGGGATCCTCAGAGGTTACGAGGCGCGTTACGAGAGATCATCTGGCGGATTTCCATGCCTACTGGTTTCAGGCGCGAATCTACCCGCTGGATAGTGATTTCGAAGACAAAAGACTGTTCAGGGCGGCTTGTTGTCTGGCCAACAACGCGCAGTCGCACAGGGTACTGCATGGTCCAAAACCAGGTACCGTCGGTTAGGCGCCCACGACGGACTACCACGCCGGCACCAACGGTGGCTGTTAAGTTCATGCGATCTTTACGCAGAGCATCAAGAATGTTTGAGCTTGTCAGGGCCTGGATATAACTAGCGTGGCCTTCTTCCGAAAATAAGGGGGCAATGGATGAGACTTGTTCACGATAATGGACAAAGTCCAGGTTAAAAGCCTGAGTCAGCGCTTTACTCCCAAAAGAGATAGCATCATCCTGACTCCATGCCGGTTCACTGGTTGGCGCTAGCCGAACCAAGCGTCCGCTGTCAGTAGCGAAATAATCGCGTTCTTTCTGGGCCAAAGACCAGAACAGGCAGGCGTTGAGGATGATGCTAACGAACAAACCTATGGCCAGTACCAGGTTGGATTTCATGAGGTCTGGTGCCATATTCTGCCGTTTTTCTGCTTGTTTCATCAGGTCAACGGCATTTTTTAGTGGGTCTGGTGCAGAGGAAGGCCCCCCCCTTTTTTCAGGGGGGGCTACTTGAGTCATGTTTGTCATAGGCGATTAGAGTAGTCTTTCCATGGGTCGATGTTGGTGGGGATGTTTTGGTTCACTTTGTCCACGGCGGCGTTACAGATCTCATTTTCCAGTTGCGAAAGTAAATCGCTGAGGTTGGGGAACTCCGGCACGGTAATCGTGATTTTTTTGATACGGGACAGACAGGACTGTAGTGAGGATGAGACATTGCTTTCCCGCTGCGACCAAGCAGTCGCTGCTGCCCTCGATCTTTCGTAACCAGCCTGGCTTCCCGCCTGGGCAGCACTTCCCGCCCGACAGGTTGTTTCAGCTATTGAAGCAGCAGAAAAAAGTACAAAGCCGAACAAAATTCCGGCTTTTAATTTGTGATATCGCATTCTCTCTCCTTATCGGCTCAGCGGCCGGGGCTGTGGGAGCGTTCCTGATGAAGCACTTTTTCCTGTCTGTCCTCCGGCTTTCGGGCGTCATCCCACTGCTTCCAAGTCTGTTCAAAGCCTAGGCGCTGGAATAGGGCATCATCCTGTTTTTCCGGTGTATACAGTTTGGCGGGAAGGAGGGCTTCCTCTTCTCGTCCTTTCAGGTGAAATGTCATCAACTGAGGTGCGGTACGGGTTGTACCGTCTGGTTCGAAATTTACTGCCTGGCCGTAGCCTGCGTAACGGGGACCTGTATCGGTAATAGCACTGACAACCAACTGCTGATTATCTGCGGTTGGTGTTGCGATCGCTGGATAGAGGGTGTCGTTAAGGCGAACCACGCCTTGCAGATGTTGGCCAGCTGATTGTACAAGTAGCAGATCCATTCGATTGGTCTGATGATCCACGGATGCCATTACCGGCGTGAGTGCAGCCGGGGCATCGTGACTCGGAGGTATCGATTTTATTGCTCCTTGAGGACTCATTACTGGATGGCGATCCTCTCCAAGGTAAAACTGTCTGTCCTCAAAACGGGGAGGTAATGTTAGGCCAGACATGTGATCAGGCCAGGCTTGTCGGATTTTTTGGGTAAGTTTTGAGAACGTGTCGATCGGAAATGACAGAAGTTGTTGGCCTTGCTCAGGGCGGGAATGAGATACAGCGATCCCAGTAGATGCAGCACCGAGAGACCAGTTGTTTTTCACTCGCTCTTTTTCTTCGTTTGGGAACGACCATGTATCACGAGAGTTTAGTGTAAGTGTTACCATATCACCTGCTTTATGGTTCTCGACCAGCTTCCGAAGGTCTTGTCCCCAGTAGGTATGGCTGCCACCACGGTTCTGCAATTCAATGAAAAAACTGTTGCCACGTTGCTCCTTGTTTTCATACATAGCTTCTCCGTAGTTCATCAATACGGCAGTGACGCTTTCTCCGGGAGATAATGTTGTCGGCGCCGGTTCTTCAGGTGCCTTCGAAACCTGAATAGCATCTGAGCTCGCCATTGCCGGTGTCCCTGGCACAGGGGTATCGGCAGGGACCGACGATACCGGTTGTGATGGTTCTGCGATTATTGGGGGAGGCAAAGGGGCGTCTGGGTAAGATCCCATCGGAGCAGGGGGGATCTGAGGTTGTGGTATTACTGTTGCCCCCGTTTGTGTCACGGGTTCTACATGTCCCGCAGAAGGCTTTGCCTCAGGTATCTTCTCTTTCTCATTAAACGGAGTATTCCTGTTGAGATCCGGTGTCGGCATATGAGTAACAACGGCATCTTGAATGGTACCTATCTGTTTACGTAACTCTTCGAATTGTGCTCGCTGTGCCGGAAGTTTCATACGGATATCAAGGTCATGCTCGATAATCAATCGCATGGCTTTTTCTTTAAACTCGCTGCTACCAGTCAACTCAATAACACCGCCATAGAATTTAGCTGCTACGGCAAGAGCAGCGAGAACCTTGCGATCATCCTGACTTGCACCATTACACATTTCGAGACGATTGCCGAGATCGTGGAATGCGTCTTCAGCATCTAGTCGGTACAGCACTTTGTTATTGCTTAGCGCTTCTGATGTCAGCGCTTTGATTATCTTTTCAAGATCTTCCTTTTGCAGCGCATCGGGGCGTCTTGGGCCGTAGACAATTGCATCTGTTTCAACTTCGGGGGGGTTAGTAGAAACATTTGGCTTTTCCTGTGCCGTACTTTTTAGCGTTAGGTCTGGCGCTTCGTTTTCTTTATCTTCCCCAGCGTTGGGCGTTGTTTGTTTAAATAAATCGGCGGTGCGGTTGGTTTCTGTTACGCCTATCTCTGAAATAACGCCTTCAGGTGAAGGAGAAGGGATTTCCGTATCGATAGCTGCCGGTGCCTGTAGAGCCGGTGTAGGTAGTGTTTCTGAAACTCCGGGAATGGGTTTTTCAGTAGTATCTAGAACGGGAGAAGCCGATATTTTTAATTCTTCATCTTTCGTTTCTACGTGAACCTTGCTACTGGTTTCACTTTGTTCATTTTGCGCAGTGGGGGTTGATTCGGATGGTGAAGTGGTAGCTGATGGCAAAGGTGCCACATCGTTTTTTTCTGCCCGATTGATATCAGTGATGATCTTTGTTGTGTAATTGAAATCATCAATGCTGAATTGGCCGGATAATAATGAGCGATTGAATTCATTGCTCAGTTTATTTAACTCGTTATCAAATTCCTTTCGAGTCATGTCTCCTAGTGCTACCTGCTTATGCAACGTAGATAACTTGTTCCCGATACTACGAACATCAGAATAGGCTACGATATCGCTATTACGAGATTGACGTTCTTTATCAGCCCCGATTTCATGCAGTATTGAGGTGGTATAATTAATATCGGCCTGGCTGTAATTTCCAGACAATAATGAATGACTAAAATCTTCAACTTTTTCATTGACTAGCCTGTTAAACTTAGTTTGGCTAATATCTCCATTAGACAGTAGTTCTCTAAGATCAACGACACTATTCCCTATACTTCTCATGTCGCTAGAGACACTGAGCGGTAGGCTATTTGCATCTTGTTGAATTTTCTGTGTCTCAACCGTAATTTTTTTGCCTTCTTTTTGGATATCCCGCTCATATTCTTGTAGTGAGCGTGTATCACGGGTGGTATCTGAAGGGGAATCTGACACCAATGATTCTGAGGTCAGAGTCTGCGATGTATTCTCTTGACCGGACACCTGAGCTGTGCCGGGGGATGCTTCTTTTTCCATAGTGGTTTCCTGAGCTGGAGTAAATACGAATCCGCCGAGAGATAATGCGTCGCGGATTTGAGGTTCATTGCTGAAAGACGTTTGGATGCCTATAGAGAGAAGCTGGACGTTCATTACATGTTGGAAGAGATCTCTTCCCCGACTAACGTCCAGATCGTTAAAGTCGGTGAGTTGCTGAGCGAGTTCTGTGGGGTTAAAGGCTGGGGCGATAACTTCGCCGTTCGTTAGTTCCGCTGCTTTTTGTGCGCTAATAATACCTTTGTTTTCTGGCTCGCCAGTTTTTGGGTTTTTTAAAAGATGGTCATTATCGGCACAAAAAATAAAGCGACTGTCCGGCCATACTGCACGCGCATTTTGTGCCACTGCTATCATATTCCCAGCATCGACAGTCATCATTACTGGCAGCCCCGTTGCCTCGTGTATCGACGCGGATGTGGAGTAACCTTCTGCGAACAATAGCGGCTGGCCATTTACGGGGGTGCCAAACGGAAACCAGTTCCCGGTTTTTTCACTATCTTTCAATATACGGGCATCTTTACCTCCCGTAGGAGGCACCCGTTGGTAGGAGCGAATATCCCCCTTTGCGTTACTAAAAGGGATAACTAGTTCTCCTTTAGGGTTGATTCGTACTCCTGGTGCTGCTTGTACCCCCTTGCGAGTCAGGTATTGACTAGTTGTTGCCTGAGGAAGACTGGAAACATATCGAGTGGCGTACGCTGCCTTGCTGTTGTACTGTTTTTCCAATTCCCTAGCTTTATCTTCGCGGGTCTGTTGAGCGTGTGCCCGTAGATGGAGACTGGCCAGTGGATCCATTTTATCCCCACCTGAAAATGTCCATTTTGTGGGATGCTGCTCACCGCTTCGATAATCGCGATACCAACCTGCTGGACGACCGTCCATGAAGCCCTTGTAAACGCCGCTTTGGCTCCCTTTTTTATCTTGCTTTGTTGGGACTCGTTGCAGTGTTCCATCCATGATCGGAAGGCCTTTGAGAACCAGGCCAGCACCTTCTAGCACTTGGGCAAATTCAGACACTGGGTCGTCTGAATTCATCGATAGGTCATGTGGATGGGGAAGCCAGCGCTCAAAATTGTTCAGTTCCACACCGGGACGGGCATACCAGAGCCTGAGTTCCTTATCCCACACAATAGCGTTCTGGCCATCACCAAGACGTGGGTGAGCATTAATAGCCTCGTCTTTCTCTTCGTGAGGCACAGCAAGCCATATGCGGTGACTTTTTTTCATGGTCACACTCCTGAAAGAAATAGGGGGTCAGCGCTGATGCGCGAGGGAAAAGTGCTGTTTGAGAGTATTCCGGAAAGGATGTTAACTAACGTGCTAATGACTACTATCGTTTAGAGTGTCTGTGTCAGATGTGTTTTGCTGCGTTAACAATAACGTAGCCTGAGAAACTTGCTATATCGGCATGAAAACATGAATTAATGACATACAAGTAACCTCATATGAGCGTTAGAGCCCAGTCCAGTCACGAGGTGTTTCAACAAAGTGTCGATACCACCATGGGCGTCCGGAAGCAGTTTTACCACGGACTGTGCTGATAATTCGTGTGATGATGGCTCGTACACTCCAGCCAAAATAATTAAGACCAACAAAGAATGCCAGAATAGCGGTGCAGATCCAGACTGTTGTCTCTGAGGGCCAACGGAAACAGACGAGGTAAATCAGCAGGAAAGGTAATGGTATGCCAAAGAAATTGACTGCAGGAGTCGCGTAACGCCAGAAACCTTCTCGTTTCATGCCGTAAGTTCCTTAATGGGGAGGTAAAGCATTGCTTCTGAACGGTCGATTTCTTTGCGAATGTACATTTCTCGTACCTGATCAACAATACGCCGCTTTTCTTTGTGCAGAATAGAGTCTAGGAAGTGTCCCCATTTCTCTGGTGGCATTTCCTGGAGTTTGTTGCACAACTCATCAGTGAAAACGATATATTCTCGCAGGGCGCAGCGTTTACCGTCGGTTGTTTTGACGAGCACCTGTATCACGATGAATCTCAGTACACCAAGTAGAGCCCAGGCCATTGCATCGCGTATTTGCGAGTTGAACAGACCCAAAATTCGGGGAATCGTTTCGCCTGGAGAACGTGTGTGCATGGTTCCTATGCAGAGGTGCCCGGTTTGTCCAGCCTGAACGGCGGCCTCCGCTGTTTCTGTATCCCTGATCTCACCAATACCAATCAGTTCCGGGTTACGACGCATGGCAGAACGTAACCCCTCAGCAAAGCTAAATACATCACGCCCTATCTGAGCCTGATGAGGCGGTAGGAGATCCTCCGTTCTGCCCAGAATATATTCGACCGGATCTTCATAGGTTACGATTTTTCGATCCGGATGAGTGTCTTGGCTGTAGCGATACAGTGCGGCCAGAAGAGTGGATTTACCGGACCCCGTTTCTCCACATACAAAACCCAGCCCATTTTTCGGCAGCATGGCGGCTGCAAGGTCGGGTTCAATCCCCATAGACATAAAATCAGGGATAGCGGAGGGGATTACCCTCATCGTCACGGAAATAGCTTTTTCTTCGCGTGCTGATGTTCCCTGGATAATGTGAGAACGAAGACGGACCCGTTCTCCCCGCCCAAGTCCATAGCGACCATGCATATCACCGTCAATCTGGATCGGACGATCAGAGGGTTTACCACTCTGTACGCGGGGCTTAATCTCACGCCCGAGAAGGTCATCCAACATATTACCCAGCAGGGTATTGGGTAGCACGCTTGCAGAGCAGCGTTCACGTCTGCCGTATCGGCTGACCGATACGGAGGACCCTCCTACCAAGTCTACGTCACTGACAGCATGCCGGGCACACCATGCGAAGAACGTTTTGAACTCTTCAGCGGTAAAGTTTCCCGTGAAGGGATAAATCCCGAATTTATCGGGTGGATCCGGCAGGCTCATGCAAGAGGGCTCCTTTTTCTATGGTAATAGCAGGTCTCCAGCGAGACTTTTGCAGTTCAAATGAAGCATGGGTTTTCAGGCGCCGGACACGATCACCAGTGACCAGCTTTTGTCCGGTGCCGGTGACCGTTTGCTGTTGTTCGCTGACTTCCGGCCGGGTAATCATGCCTTGACGCCATAGAAGGGAGTAAAGCATCATGCCGCGATAATCTCGGGTAAGTTGATTCATGTTTGCTTCCAAGGTCAGGTCTGCGTTTTCACGGCCTTCCTGCCACCCTTTTTTTAATGCCTCCTCCCAGACTTCTCGCTGTGTGCTGTCTTCGGGTGTTACCAATCCTTCAGTGCCTGGTGTCGCAGTAGTGGCCAGTCCCCGCAGTAACCAATTTCGCCAGTTAGGAGGATTACTGACAAACCGCTCAGGGCGAATGATGGTCCAAACTTTGGTGGACGTGCGTATCTGATCAGGGGTGATATGCGCTACATCCTGGGCCTCATCAATAACGGGTGGAAGCCAGCCTTCTGGACTGATGATAGGGCGGAAGTCATAGAGTGCATTTAACGTAGATTCCCTGGCAGTGAGTGCCAATGTTAATTCCCAGGCTCGTTGGGCTTTACCTCCACGAAATCCCAACGTTTTTCCTGCTTCTGTCAGCATTTGCCAGCGAGTATCGGATAGTCCTTCTGGACGCTGGCGCTTTGGATTGAGCCAGGCGTGAATGTCAGGTGGGGCAGCGCCGTGTTGAACAGGGCCAGGTGAACGGGAGTTTGCACACCCGGTTAGTAGAATTATAGGGATGAAAATGGATATGAGGCTTTTCATTTTCTACTGCTCCCTTGTTGCATAAAGCTAAGCTGCAGCAAACCCGGATATTGCTGCAGCGATGCGCGCCAGGCAGTCTGGGATTCTAAAAGACGAAGAACGTTGGCAAATGTCATTTCACGAACATGCAGCGTTACGGGCAATGGGAGGCGGACTCCACTGTAGTTAAATTGTAAGCCTCGTACTCGAGCCAGCTCAGCAAGTAGCTCCACAGCGTCGCCTTCCCAGTCAAATGAAACGGCATCACTATTCGCTCGAATGATGTGAGCCGCCGATTGCGATGATGCTGTGGAAGAGTAGATTCCCTTGTCCCACATTTGGTACTGCTTATGCCGTGTGATGGCAACGGAAGACGCTGCCCCGTAACGATCAGGGGAAGCTTGATGCTGTGGGGGCGATGTTGGTGGGAATGACTGGCAGCCAACAAGCAGGCTAATGGCCAGCACGCCAGGAAGAATAGAATGATTCATTCGTAAGTACCTTGCCGTATGGGGTTGTCGGCTAACGATTAAACAGATGAGTAGCTGGGTGAGATAGAACCGTTTTAACTGATGGCAGTCTTGGTAAATGAGACTCGATAAGTTTGCAACCGCGAAATGTCTGATGAAAAAGGAAGCCCTATGAGGGATTCGGTGTTGTATGCAGCCCTTTGGTTAACCTAAAGTTTATTGGTCTTATGACCACCAGAACACCGGTCTCAGGTACTGTGATCCATCGCCATTCCTGCAACAAAATTTGTACTCTAATGCCTATGCGGATCAGCTTGGGGATTTTAACCTGGCAAGAACGCCAGCGGCGTGAGGGGGCTTCTGATGCGAGAACTCCCCTCATACTGCGAAAGTGCGTAGGTCTGAGCAGATGAGACATGAAATATACTGAGGTATTTTCATGTCTCAGTATTTTCGACAAAGTAGCAAGAAAGCTCTTATGGAACCGGATAGAACGATGTCGATTTAGGCATCCAACGCGATCATATATGGACAAATGCATCGTGTTGTACCGTTTATTTCTGCGTTGCATAGTTGCTGTGCGAAATCCCTGCCATGGCGTCAAAATACATATTAGTGCCATCACTGGGCAGTAGAGCAGCAAAGCGACAGCTGTAATTAGGACATAGAACACAGGGACTCCTGGATGCGTAATGTTTAAATATTTAGTTCAAGCGAGATTGAGCGAAAGCCTGAGATGGATTGAGTGGGCAAACCATGATTCGAGCCTTATTGCCTACAGGTAACTCACCTGGAGCTGGTACCCGTTCACCTCGTTGTGCTGCAAGTGCCAAGGTGCGCAGCAGCAACTCGCTAGCACGTTCAAGCGCAGCCTCATGTGTTGGGGCTGAAACTTTCAAGTCTTCAAAGTCACAGATCATTACGCTGACAAGACCGGATTCAGGACAATCAGTTTCGACCAAAGCAGGGTATGGTACGAAATAGGGAGCGATTTTTTGTGTCTGCCTGCGCCTGGCATCTAGCTTACTGACCAACTGATATGCTCGTAAATGGGTGTAGCGTTTCAGCATATTCATGGAGCGATGTCCTGATATGGCTGCAATTTCCATAACATTCAGTGTGCCAAGTTCAAAAAAACGGCTTATAGCTTCGTGTCGTAGATCGTGAAAATGTAAGTTTTCAATATGTAACACCAAAAGAGCATTGCGCCATGCGCTCTTAAAGCCAGATGAGGTGTAATCAAAGATATTTCCTGATAACTGTGCTGGCAGCATTTGGAGAAGATTACGCGCTTTGCGCGACAATGGTACATCGCGAGATGTGCCATTTTTTGTGTCTGGTAAGTGAGCAACTCCGTGTTGTAAGTCAACATGTTCCCAGCGAAGGCTAAGGATTTCGCCCTGGCGCATGGCGGTTTCCAAAGCAATGTGAAATATCATATAGAGGATCAAATTCCGCTCCCGGAAATGCCGGGATAATCTACGTTCTTCCGTTGCAGTTAGTCGACGGTCTCGACCCTTTGAAACCTTTGGCTTTCGAACCAATTCGACAGGATTAATACGGCAGGTGCCCCATTCCACGCGTGCAATGTTAAACAATGAAGACAGTAGCGCCAGCTCTAGGCGTACCGTATTGCCGGTGATATTTTTTCCTGTACGTGGATTAATTTGTGAGAGCCGTTCATCGCGGTAAGCTGCTATATCGACGGTAGTTATGTCATCCATGAATTTCCCTACGATTGGGTGTTTTTTGATGACGTTAACCCGATAGAATTCCTGTAAATGCCCCTTTTTATGAACTGAAACTGATTCGTAATATTTATCCAGGCCGCGAGAGAGAGCCATTTTACGGAGCCGTATAACAGATGACATGTTCATTCCCTAAAACCCGCTAAAATATAGCGTTAAGGGAAAAGGTCAATATTCCTGTCAATCCGGTACGTGGACTCAGAGCAGCGGAGTCGGTGCCCTGAGTGTTTATGTGTCTGATAATTCAAATAGGGATCGTTATATTGGTCAGCATTCGTTTTGCGCGATTACAGCTACAGATTTGCATAATGCGTTATGTCGTTTAGAGCTAGTGAACAAAAACGATTGGTATCTAATGATGAGTCACTTAACTTCTAACACATGCAGAGTCACCTGCTTCTGAGGCCTACTGGCGAAAACTGTCAATCCGGTACGTGGACGCCTGGCGGTGGGTTAACAGATGTCGCTATTAAAAATGGTGGATACGGCGGGTATCTGAATCAATGTCCGCCAGGGCAGATGTTAGTCGGCATGTACGGATTTATGAGAAAAAACGGATCCAACAGCTCAACAGAGGGTTATATGTGGATCACACCGTTCGACGCCACTCAGAGCGTCGATTGTTCACATAATGACAACTCATGTTCTAGACCGATGTATCAGCTCAACATAATCGAAAAAATTAAGTGCGGCTAACTCCCTGTAACCTCCCTGTCAATCCGGTGCGTGGGCCGCAGGCGGCGGATTACAGACGTTGACCGGCTCGTTGTGCCCCGGATCGAGTAATGTACCGGTGATGTACTATGTGACAGAGGGCTACGCTTGGGGAAACGGCAATCGTCGTTATACTGAAATCGGGCAAAAATGGATATCGTCTAGTCAGATTAACGATACGGGCGAAAACTGCTGGAATTCAGGCTCAAACGGCGAAAACGGCTCTGGCGGACAGAGTTGTGCTCTGTTCAATAAATACTCAAAAATAACGACTGTGAAATGTGGATAACGAGCGGCTAACGTGTGTTAGCACACACGTAGACGCCGTGCGTCCCTGAACCTGCATTATTGTTCCCATTGCCTTCTGCTTCTTGCGTCCTCTCAATCAAAAACGCTCTAGTCCCAGCTGGACATACGCAATTTTTAGTCTGTAATGTTGAGAATTCGCACACAAACTGATTTCTGTATCGATACGTTTGATAGAGTTCTATACCAGCATTTGGCGAAGAAGCCGCCCACGCACCGGATTGACAGGGTAATTGGCAGCTTACGGTTTCACACAACTGATCGACGTAAATTTAAGTATGTTATCTGTTTTATTGTCACCGCCCCCTGATGATTCACTGGTTTCAAACTCTCCTGCCAGGAATTTTTTATAGCCGTTTTGACAACCACACCGGCCTATCAGCGGGTTTGAAGTTGAGCAATAACGTTGGTCAAAATTGTTCAGCGTGTCGTTAAAAATGCCTGGTTTTGTTCCGCCATCCGTAACATTTATATAGCTGTATACCGATCTGGCTGCTATAGCTAAAATGTACTGACCGCCGGAATCACTGGCAGCTCCCCACGCACCGGATTGACAGGAAAGTACGCCACCTCTCTCATCACGGCTTACCTGTCCGTTTGGATAACAGGCGGCACCGGAAATATTGATTTTATCGAGTTGCAAAACACCGCCTGCAGAAAGGTTTCCATCAGCACTAACTGCTGACCCAGTGACCAGCCCGCTAGCCGTCATGTTACCGCCTGCGGTGATATCACTTTCAGCTTGGACCGTTTCACCTTTGACTTGACCGCCGGCTGTTAGGTTTAGACTAAAATTTCCGTACTCGCCGCGCACTTCACCACTAAAGTTGCCATTCTGACCATTCACTGTAGCAACGTTATTAATATTATTTGCCCCCATATCAATGGCAGTGTGCATCCTATTGAGATCTGGTCTCCCGTTAACCTGAAAACGGTAAAGCCGATCGTTGTCATCCTGGGCAGCGGATAGCTCGTCAGATGACAGCAATACAGCAAGATGGCCTGTTCCGGTGTTGGCTCCATAGGCACTGAGTGGAATACTCCAGGTACGTAGTGCGCCGGTAACTGTTTGACCATCATGGGTATAACCGCCAAACCCAGTTTTGATATTCTTAGACATCATAATTAGGCCTTTCAACGGAAAATCGCTTCCGCCAGTTGAAATGACCATGGCCTGCAGAAGATCTGTATTTTGTGCGTTTCTGACAACATGAGTCTGCATACGCTGGGCTTGGCTATTAGTTTCTGTAAAACCGACCGGAAGAAAGCCAGTATTTTTCAGCATACTGGTTGTTATCACAGAGGGGGATGTGGTGGTACTAGCGTTAAGCAGTGTTGCATAGTTACGGCCAATATAGGCTCGTGTGGCTGCTGCGTAAGTATTAGTTCGTAAAGCTTCGACTTGCCAGTTTTTATCCTGAATATAATCTTTATATTTACCAGCAGAGAAAGTGACTACCACCATCAGCACTAGTAATCCACCCAAGACGTCAGCGCTAGCCCAACCACGGTCATGTTTTTTCATCAGATGAGTACCCATACAGGTTGATATAAATGACTCAGCAGGAAGCAACCTCCGCTGATAGAAAACCAGGGGCCTAGAGGCCCTTCTTTTTTACCGGAAAGATGCCAGGTGAATTGCCACAGGAAGAATCCACCCATTCCGCATAGAGTGATGAGTGCTGCATCATGTAATCCTCTCCATGCCGTTAGGCCGACAATGAGCCACAGATCACCACGCCCGATACGCTGTACATTTCTATTAGCTAGCGTATTCACGATCAGCATTAAAGCGCCCATGATGGCAATTTCTTGCCACTGAAGATAAACGGTCTCAATGGATTCTGTAGCAACCCCTCCTGTGAGAAGACCGGCCAACAAGAAACGACCAGTAAACGCTAAAGGAAGGTACCCGCTTACTGCATCGGTAATACCTGACTGCAGTAAAAAGGCCAGCATTAACACACCAGTAACCCGTTCCTGCAGTGAAGCTGGTGAAATAACAGCCAACATGCTAAATAATGCAAAGATCCAGATCCCAATCGTAATTACGGGATCGCCGGAACGATAAGGAAAAGCAATTTCCTGGAAAAAATCTGATACCCGCCATATTAGGCACTTTCCAATGAGGGCGAATCCCAGCAGCAGTGGTAGGGTGACACCAAAAGTAACGCTGGTGACTATGATGGTACGCATGGCGCCTTTCCTTTAGTAGGGTGACACAACTTAAGTCCCTTCAGTTCCAGATAAATCCGCCAGATTCGATTAGCATATTTCTCACGGGTTTCGTGACGGTCCTTTCTGAATCCAGCGTTGTAAGAACCAAGACAATTCCACGTAACGCCGCAGACCTGAAAGTGCTTCGCGAGAATCCATGCACCTATATGGATATTGAGGCATGGTCGTTTAAGCAGATCTTCTGCCGCCTGAATGACTCCCATCCGTATGAGTCCTGGGATCTGGATTGAATTAACCTGCATCAATCCATAGTCCGTACTGACAGGATTCCCTTTTTCGTCCCGATTAGTATTGGTTATCCAAGGCCTAAATGTTGATTCCCCTTTTGCAATGGCTTTTAGCAACAGTGGCTCGATTTGGTAACGTGCGCCGGCTGCGCTAAAACAAGCATCGAACGTTGTTGGGGGGAGGGGCGACATAGCGAAAGTAGGCTGAGAATAAAATGGGAACAGAAAGATAGTCAGTGTCAGGAGGTATAAGAGAAAGCGGTACACCCGCATGTAGCCTCCTAAGTTATTCACACTGAAAGTCAGCGTGTTGGAGTTTGTTACGTCATTGCCTAACTTACAATTCATACAAGCAGACTAAATGGATACTTTGCCGTCACTTGTGGCGCGTCGCGGTTCCCGATGAAGGTATACCGCGAACACTCATTTCCCAGAAGACTTATTCATCTGGATCAAGCTTTGCAGTAAACGTTGAACACAGAAAAATCTGTTGCGGAAGGTAGGATAAGCATGATCACAGAAGATTGCAGGATGCTGTAATGAAGTGGGCAACACTGCATATGACATCCTTAGCCGTTTACGGTGAAAGTCAGCTTATTGGTCCCAGTGCTTCCATTGTCAGCTGTACACTGCTCGCTGGCATCTTCAGTGGTCACTTTGCCGTCGGCATGGTTGGTACTGTTCAGCGTAATGCCGTTGGCGATAGAAGCTTTGCTGATTTGGGTAGCAATCTGAATGCACTCACCCTGTGGCACACGTTCATAGGTCAATGTGAAGCCATTGGTAAATCCGGACGTGGATACCGGAACCAGCGTGACAGCCCCTCCCCAGGTGTTATACAGAGTGGCTGATCCTGAGGATGCCGTGCCGCGAACAGTCATACTTTTCGGCACTGCGCCCATCTGAATTAATGCTCCCATCATTTTTTCTCCGGAGCTAAAGGTATAGCCATCGGAGCCTTTCAATAGGTTCTGTGAACTGGTGATCAGTGACTGGATATTGGATGACTCGGAACCCACGTTAACTCGAGACTTGATCACCGCGTAGCTGGCTAAAACCAACGCAATGAGGACTAATACGAGTAACCCTATTCCCCCTTGTTCAAGAAATCCCCAACCACGATGATGAGTTGGCGATGACGTCGTTGTTGGCTGGTTAATGGTGTTTTCAAACTGTAATTGCATGATTTTTCCTCAGTATACTAATACGTGCTGATACTGCCGTCGTTGAGGGCATTAATGTCCACAACAACAAAAGCCAGTAACAGGAGCATCAGGATGATTGACAGATACATAAATAGACGTACAACAACCGCACGTTTGCTGACACGACCAAGCGCTTGCTCAAGCCAACGCTGGCCATAATTGCTAATAAGATCATCTGCGCCATCCCCCTGTAACAGAGAGAGGAAGTTGGCGGCCTCTTGGGATGGAAATTTGTAACCACAGTCCCTCAGGGCCTGGCCAAGATGCTTCCCTTCGCGGACGTGTTCTGTGATGGTATCGATCCGAACGGCAAGCCAGGGGGATGCAGATTCCTGGAGTAACTCCAACGCATCCTTCGTTTTTACTCCTGCGCGTAGAAGTGCACCCATATTGAGCAGAAAGGTGGCACCCTGAATATCTTTATACACCGACCAGGGCATCACACTGTCACAGGCTCGACGAATTCTGTCTGGGCGATGCCAGCGGGGAATTGACCAGATAATCCAGCTGACGACAAGGGTAAGACCTGCACCGGTTACTATTCCGTAATGACTGATGAACTGGGACAGCCCGTACAGAAAGCCCAGTGCACCAGTCCAGTTCTCAGGTGGGCTTATCCAAAGCAGGGAGGGGACCACTTGTGTGTTCAGTATAAATAACGTACTGGACAACATTATGGTTAATCCCAATGGATAGATGGACATTTGCCAGACGGCCTGTCTGATACGTTTACTGGCCAGCGTCAGCGTGTTTGCATACCCGAGGGCCTGAGACAGAGAGCCACTGCGAACGCCGGCGCTGATAACCGATGCTTCGGCGTGTGGCAACCATCGGATTAGTGTTCGAGCCAGTGTCCTTTCACCACTGTTTTCCCTTATTGCATCAATACAATCATCGATAAGTTCAGCGTAGGGATGCCAGTGCCGTCCGAAGTCAGTCCAAGCATCGCGCATCAGCTCTAGTGCGGTTTTCAGTTGCTGACGGTTTTCAATCAGGAAACGAAGGGCGTCATAGAATTGAACCCGATATTGTGCGGTGAAGGTTTTCCTCACAAAGTGATAACGTAAACGCCGCCAGAGGGTCATCTCACGCATCATCAACCTCCAGGCGTTCATCTTCATCCAGGGGGATAATGCGATTGGCCAATAGAGGATCAACCAGCCCATCATTGATCTTGCTCAGCACGTGTTTGACGCGGCTGATGCCTTGCATGTGATTAATCCAGTATTGGCGAGCAGCTACTTTCCCTTCCGTTTTCAACAAGCGGAATAAACGGTTGTTGGTTTCTATCACCTCGGCAATGACAGTGCGCCCTTTAATGCCTTGGCCTACCTCAAGCCTGAGTTGATCGTTAATGATAACTTTCTGAGTACAGGTAGTGCACCCGGCTGAGTTATGAAAATAAATATTGTCTGTTGTGCATAACTCTTTGACGTTGCAGTATTTTTCCAGAAAGGCTCGGTCCCTTTCAGACAGCGTTTTGACTTGTTCTTTCCAGGGAATACGGCAGTCCGGACATAGGGTTGGTACGAGCCGTTGACTGATTAATCCAATGAGTAGTTGTGCATCGCACAGCAGGTTTTCATTCACCCCCTGTGTCACCATGCGCTCGGGTATGCCGAGAGCAGAGTTTGTGTGCAGGGTAGTCAGCACCAGATGACCAGTTTGTGCGGCATAAATAGTCGCGAGCATGGAAATGAGCTCGCGCATTTCGCCTACCATAATTCCATCAGGGTCGAGGCGAAGTGCCGCCGATAGGGCACGAATCCAAGCTAAAGTGATGGCCTCATCGTCTGACTTGTCACATATAATCGGGGTCTGTACAGCATCAACTACCTGACCTTCCAGGGGATCTTCAATCGTCAGCAGATGCATACCCGGATTTCCATCCAGATACATGCGACAGGCAGTGCGCAGGGTGGTTGACTTACCAGAGCCCGTTGGTCCAGAAAGTACGATTTTTCCTTCTGGACGAGAAATCATCCTGGCCAAAAGAGTTACTTGTTCAGGTAGAAAGCCCAGTTGCTGGAAAGTAGGGACACTATTCCCGTCATCAGGAATGAGGCGCATCACAGCAATAAGACCATCCCCGGTGGGTTTGTGACTGTAGCGTGCGCCAAATAGCCCGATCTTCCTCATCATTGATGGCTTTAGACGCGCATCCTGTTCGCGATGTGGATAGAACATGGTTTCAGCGACATCCGATAGAGAGAGGATACAGGTTGCACACAGCGCTATACCTTCTCCTGGCTGGCGCTCATCTATCACATGCAAGCGGCCATGGATACGCATCTTGACCCGAAACAATGTTTCCGAAATTAGAAAATGAATATCGGATGATCCAAGTTTCCGAGCGAGAGAAAAATATTTCAGTATCTTTTGTTCACTTCCGCTCACATCTCCCAGGTCTGTTAGCTTTAGCCCACTTTTACTATCCATACTCGGAGAAGGTTGCTGTTTTTCTCTCGCTTCTCGCAGGTCAGACAGAGATACAAAGCGGTGGGAAGCATCAGGGTTTTTGGTTAGCAGGGTCATTAACTGCGCCTGCACCGCCTGGTTAGACCGCATGTTGGTATCGATAAGGATTTCGGTTTTATCGTTTACACGAGATAGCAGAAGGGACTCTTCAACGGTCGCGTAACTCATAACTAGCCTCCGAATATCAGTAAAGTACCATCGCTGAGCGTGACACCGGCAAGCGTGATGCTCTTGACTGTTTGATCTATCCCTGGCAACTGACTGCCCGGTGAGACGACCAACGTTTGTCCTGACGCCAATTGCAGTGTGGCGTGTAGCTTTTTATCGCGTCCGCTGATTTCAAGGACTACAGGCCGAGAACTACTGGTTATGGAGCGGGTAACAGAACCTGGAAGCGAGGTATATCCCACTGCATTGGGGGCAGGCGGTACGACTGATGGACCGGTTCCTGCGCGGTTTTCTTCCAATTGCCGTTGGAGTTGAGCGCCCTGAACCTGAGCTTGCAGAAGGATGTTGCGGGTATGGAGCTGCTCTAATTCTCCCTGCGTTAAGGAGGGTGGGGATACTGGGCTGGTTGATTCCGAAGCCTGTGTCTGAACGGAATAAAACAGGATTAGCAAGAGAAGACACGCGGTTGTTGGCCGACAATTATTTAGTTGAAGCATAAATTTTACCTTCTGTGGTGTAGCTGTACGTACTGCCGCTCAGCTCAAATTTGACTCTTGTAAGGCGAAGGCCCGTATCATCTATCCCATGAAAAAGAAGCGCCGGGGGCACTGGACCCGAGAAGTTGAAGGCGTATTCCTTCCAGTCCTGAATGGGTAATGGTTCCCCTTCTTTACCTGGGAGAATGAGTGCCGGAGGCGTTTCGCTGAAATTCAGCATGACTTGCCGACGTTGAAACCACGAGAGCACGCGCATCAGTTGTGATGAGGCATCAGGAAGCACTTCATCCCTGGCTGGAGTCTCTGGCAAAGGGATGGGAACGAAGACTTCTCTGGCACCTTCTTTTAGGTTGAAATTTGGGGTGACGCCGAAAATTTCTCTACTTCGCTTCAGGAAGCCTTCGGCGGTGCCTCCGGGTAAAATTCGATAGGATAGTGTCACTCCCTCGGAACTACAGGTTCCTGATGTCAGTTTCCATCCCTCAATCACGCTTGGTGCCGGGGATTGGATTAGCTGACAGTGAGTCAGCATTGCAGGTACTGTGATGCGTGTTGCCCACGGATGTGGTAGCAGCGGCGGAGGCGCAGGTTTGGCAAACATAACCTTAGCTCTTGCCCTTATTTCTTCAGCAGTTAACTCCGGCTCTGGTGCCGGCTGATTATATTGCCACCATCCGATGGCACTGGCGGCTGTAAGCAGCAGGGCTGTTAACGGTAACCATCGTTTTCCACGCAGACCATCAAACTCTACTCTGCACATCCGCCTGTCTCGGGCGGTGAGCGTCGCCGGTAGCGTGAGTACATCGGCGGGCTCATCAATGTTCGCGAGAACTTTCCATCCAGCGGACGGTTCCTCGTTCATTGATAGAAAGAGCGTTAATAGCTCCTGCATCCGGTTCAAGTTGCCCGTTTTATCCGCAGTGACAGCAGGCAACCCATTGATACTGGCCAGGAACACATAATCTGTACTATTCAGCTGATAAATGCCGTATCCGTTCTGAGTCTGTTGGCAGAAAGCAAGTGCCAGCGAATACAACTGATGATGGCGGTGATGTGATTGCAGGCGGCCTCTACCTTCCACAGCAACGTTATTTCCGCTTGCTCTTACCTTACCGATGACAACGTTTACGCCCATTCCGGGCTCCTGATGGGAGCGAGTCGTCTTCTGTACTAAAACAGGGACTTGGAATGAACGTTTTTCGTGCGGGACCCAGTTCAAGCCAGCCAGCCAGTAGCGGGATTTTCCTTCCCGGGCGGTGACAAGATAGCTATCGAACTTCATGTTAGCCTCCGGTGCTTTGGGGGAACGTTGGAGTAATGACGATCACCAGAGTGCTGCGCTCATGTTTTCCCGACTGGTTACCACCGAACAAAGGATTCCCAGGTGTGAACGTACCGGACTTATTCACTGAGGTGTTGTTCTGCCCGAATCCGGTCAGAACCAGAGACTGGCCTGCACGCAGGTTAGCTTTCTGACTCAGTGACCTTAGTTTGGTGTATGGCATCTCTATGTAGGAGTTGCCGTCTTTCGACGTGAAATTGCGGATCGTCGGCGGATCAGAAAGATTAAAGTTCACCTGTAACTGAACGTTGCCACTTTCCTGAATGAGCGGTAGCAGGGTCATATTGAAACCTGTTGTGATCATCCCAGGAGTCAGTGTTGTGGTAGCTCCGACATCCGTGGTAGTGGTTGTCGCCGACTGCGCGACATACACAGTTTGATCTGCCATCTGGATAGGGACTGCTGTTAGGTTGGTTACAGTGCTGGACTGCGACGTAACAACACTGACATCTCCCTGCTCCGATAGAGCTTTCATCAGCAGATTTGAACCTGAAAATTTCGCAGCATTACCGGTGGCGGTATCGAGAATTGATATATTGGCTGAAGTGGCTCCAGTGAGTTCGCCTGTAGCATTACTCAGTGACACACCAGCTGTGTGCAGAGATTTATAGACCAGGCTCCAGTCAACTCGAAAATCCTCATTATGCGTGTTCCCAACACTGAGGACCTCTACATTGAGCGCTACCTGTCGGTTCATGACGTGGTTCTGTTCGTCTACATAGCGAGCTACTGCGTCCTGGACCGATGGTGTATCTGTCACTATCAAGGAGGAGCTCGAAGATGATAGCCAGTAACGTCCTTTCTCTGGTGTCAGCATCGCTTCTACTGCTTTGCGCAGATCGGCGTACAAATCATATTCCTGGCCAGTCGTTGTGCTCTGAGATGAAGTCGCTTCACCCGATGCTGAGTTATTCTGGCCACCGGTCGTACCCATGGTACTTGTTGTGCCAGAACTGACGCTGGATGTGCTGGACGTTTTGGTATTCAGCATGGCCAGAGAATAGGAACGCGTTTCCATCAGATAAAACACAATGGTGTTGCCGTCCATACGCCAGTAAAGGCCACTACGGCTGGCCATCAGATCCAGCAGACCAGACAAATCCCCCTGCCACATCACACCCGTTAGACTTAGTGGTAGTCCACTGGACATAACCGGATTGGTCGTAGATGTGCCCAGACTGGTTAATGGTGGGCGGCCACTTTCATCTGGTACAGGCAATGTGCCGCTGATCTGGCGGGTGACGCCAGCACTGACGCTACTTTGGCTGAGGCTGAGTGCATCCTGAGTAAAAATTACTGGGGTACCGCAGAGCGCAGTAATCCTTTGTGCCAACTCCTGGAGGGTGATGGCGTTTTTGGCTTGAGTAATATTGCAGGATGGAGCCTGACGAGATTTTTCTCGTACAGCGATAGGAATAGGTTGCGGGTTGATCCACTGACGTTCGACCCAGGTTAGCGGTTGGGGATGTTGTGCACGCGGCAGCTGCGCCTGTGCTCTGGCAACAACCCCATCAGATTGCGCCTTGGCCTGCATCTTGTTGATTTCAGTGAAAGTGCAACCTGAGAGTAATAGCCCTGGGAGTATGGCTAAACAAGACGCCATCAGCAGGCGCCGGGAAAAAGGTTTCTTCATGAGGAAAATCCGGATTAGTTGAGGTAAACGACTGCGCCGTCAGGTATGCCTTGTGGTGCGGTAAGTCCGGTGGTCATACCGGAAACCCACGTCAGTTGCCCTCCCTGAAGTATGCCGATCATGGCAGAGCCACGGCTTCGGTGGCGTAGGGCTTCAATAAGGCCGGGTTGTTCTGGCATCCAGACCCACAGCCGCCCCTGCTGGAGTTGATGCTGTATCCTGGCATCTGGCTCGAACGGCAGGCTGAGCAGGTGGTATGAGACCGTGCCATCCCGCAGCTCGGTATGGTATCGGTAGTCATTGACTTGGTTTGCAATCATCAGTACCTGGGATGCATACACCTGACCCACCTGGTTCTGGGCCGATGTCTCGACAGAATGCCGTTCCTGCAGATCGATATCGCCGGAGATAATGAAAAATATCAGGCTTATAGCCAGGATGACCCAGCCCATTATTGACTTACCGGAGGGGTATCAGAAACTGAGACGACACACTGAAGGCGTGATGCCTGTCCATACAGCGGTGTCTTTGCCGTTCGATAAAGCTCAAATACTTGTCCCAGCATAGATTCATAGGCCCCCTGGAAGGTCAGTGGTGCATCAAGGCGATAGTCTGTTACCGACGTGGGCCAGATAACTGTCCACGTGGGGGATGCCCCCGATTCACAGCGAGTTTCCCCTGCCCAGTTCATCATCACTTCGCGCAATGTAGCTCCGGAAGGAGCTTGCCAGGTTTTTCCGATAGGCGTTGTCGTTACTGGCTGTCCAGTAGAAATCAGCGCTTTGTTTGGCACTACAGGGACTGACGGTACAGATACGGCAGTTGAAACTGCTTTTTTATCCTGAGTGGTAACCGGCGCCGGTACTGATGCCCCGCTACTAAATGGATTTTTCGTAAGTGAAGTGGTTGCTGATGTTGTGACTGGAACAGCAGGTATGGCTTGTGAGGGCACGTGGGTAGAAGTCATTTCACTAGGACGGCGCAGAGTCACCATTTGTCGATCCCAATCTACTTGACCCGCAATGGACTGTTCGGTCAGCAATTTGCTCAACACTCTGGTCCATTGATCGTTGGTATAGACTGACACAATACGGGTATTCAACTTCGGACGTAGCGCATTCTCATATTCGAGTTGCCATTCATGGGGGATGATGCGTCGTATCCATTGTTCCAATGTCAGATTACGTATCGGTGTAAGTGACAGGACGGCAACCGGGATGGGTGTCCCTGTAAAGGCCAGCCCTGGCAAGCCGTGAAGCATGTCTCCCTTCGGTTTCTGGACTTGGTTGGTTCTGGCTCCAGAGCCCACAAGCGGTGAAGTGCCACTGGTTGTGGATGCCGCTTTTGATGATGACGTCGTTGCTGATTGTAACGTGGGTATTGGCAGAGGCGCAGTTCGGGTTGGTACGCTTGCTGGTAGTGTCTTGTTTACTGGAATCTGTGTTGACCGTGGCGGAGCAAGGCGACGTTGCGTTTGAGCAATGATACCTGTGCTCTCACTGATCTGTCCGTCTACAAAGACCAGAGCTGGCGTGTCAGGTTGCGGAGGGCTATTTATTAAGCTTACACACCCTGACAGGAACGGAGACAGTAAAATCGGAATAGCACGTTTTTTCATGGTTTCCTCTGACAAGAAACGTTATTCAACAGGATGAATAACGAACGGGGATAAGGCGCAACTTGCCCCAACAATGGAGCCGCTTATATAAACCCAGTCCCCTTTATTGATAGTGATACGTTGGTGTAGGGAGTCTTCCTTCTGTGACGGTAAATCGACACTGAAATCCGTACCAGGGGCATAAGTGGTTATTGTTGGCGGGCAGGAGTGACGAAAATCGATCACCATTTCCCGCTGCTGTGCATTTTTAGGGGTGATGGTGACGGCAAGTGATGTGCCGTATTTCAGAGTGTCTTTTATCTCCCTCGCTTTTTTACCGTTTCTTATTTCTACTCTGCGGGTAAAGGGAGCTTCACGAACGACGTTGAAAACAGTTAGCTGCGCTAGAGGAACATGGAGCTCAGTCGGAGGTGTATTGCTGTTATCTGGCAAAGCGTTACCGTTAGGAACAACTGCAACAGTGATACGGCTATGCGGGGCTGTGTTGTCGGCCACTGGATGCGTACAGCCGACTATCAGAAGTGGAAATAACAAGGTAGCGTAACGTTTCATATTTTCTCTCCGGTAGAAATCTCAGGGGTGATAATGATGACCTGAAGGTCATTATCATTAAGTGCGTGGGCAACGAGGATGCTATGGCGCTGGGGAATAGAGAGAACCTGCGATAAGCTTAAATCACCTTGTGGAACTTGAACGTGCATATCAACAGTGAGCGTCATCGGTTCTGTTTTAGTTGTGACTGCTGGTATAAGGAGCATATCCACCGTGTAGCTGTCAGTACGATCACCTATCTGCACTTGTTCCTTTAGGGAGAAAGGCACCGGCGCTTTGTCGACTGTTGCGCTTGATGTTTTGCCCTTGTTCGATATTGTGACGCCTCTGTTCGATGCGATTTGAGCCAAAAGCTTTTGGCCATCGCCGTTAACGACGGTGATAACCTTTTTAGGTTCCCAGCCAGGTAAAACAGTGCGCCAGTCTGTGTTTGCTTCATTTTTCCGTAACTCGATAATCAGTGTATTAAGTTGGATAACATTCTTCGATTTTCGATTATCATCTCTTGCCAATTCTGTGGATTGATGTGTGAGGTTACAGCCTGCCAGCATCAATGAAAGGGCGAGGAATAACAGGCCAACGATTGTTTTCATGGCAAATATCCTGTAATAGCAGCAGTGTCAGAAATTTGAGCACAGTGAGTTAGGTAGGAAGAGGAGGGGGTTATTTTTTTGGACGGCAAATGTTGGTTTTTATTATTTCGAGTCCAAGAGTGACTATCTGTAGGTCGGCACTTATTAATGCGTTTAGGGCATTGTCATAGTCTTTCGTTGATACAGTTTCTATTGCAGCATCAGGTTTACAGCGCAACTCCACTGTCTCCAGATTTCTACTGATGATAATGCATTCAGACTTGTAGTGTATTCCTCTGACAACCTCTGGCTGTGACAGTATCATTTCTGTATTGATGACAGGCTTTAAATCTAGGGGGGTGTCACGAATGTAATTGAATAGTAATAATGATAAGTGAATGAAGATCCCATTAGCAATAATAATAAACGGCATTCTGTAAGATAAAAATTTCAATTTAATATTATCGCCCTTCCAGAATAGATTGGTAATTATAAAAAAACCTAATAGAAAAAAGGTTCCGATTATACCTAATGCTACTTTACCCGAAATATCTACTGGTTCACATGTAATCAACGAATCTGACAGTGCGGGGAATGCAGGTAATAAAAGCAGTAGCCAAAAAAAATTTTTTTCATCGTGTTCCTTGCAATAGATTCAATTAATAGATTTTCTAATAGACTTTAATTTTATTGTTTAGCCACACTTTCGTAGTGACCACGCTCATGCCCTTGAGTTCATGCCGCTCAATCGCCGCTAATAACCAGTGCGCGTCTGGCGTTCGCGCTGCTTTACCGGAGCTTTTTTTGATATATGAACCTTGACCCGTCACTACACAGGCTCGCCACCTGACGACTCAGGGCAGCATCATTACTGCTGCATTGGCACTACTTGCCGCGGTCTACCCGCTTTAGTGCTTCATGTTGAATTCCTTAAATATCACAAGACAGACATACTTGATGGGGACTAAAGGGATATGGAAATAAATTCAAACATTGGGATGGCTCCAAAAGGAACGTAATACCGGAGCTGGGCCGGAAAGGCTAAAAGGGATGGTTAATGCGTTGTCGGGCGCCAGATGCCTCTTGGGTGAGTATCTGCGCGGGCCCCCCAGGCAGATTCTGGTAGTGTGTGATGTCCAATATACAGGGTACGCAGCGTGATCTTGTTAAGTGAGATTTCCCGGCCCTGAACAACGGAGAAGCGGTCGAAATAAAATGATTGCTCGACTTGTTCATCTTCGTATTTTTTTAGGAGTAGTTGGAGGGTGACTGGAGCTGACATTGATCCCGTTGCTGAAAAGGCCTCTTCCATTCTGGTGAACTGTAAAATGTGTCTTTTATGGCTGCGCCGGCGCTCTATGACCTCCGATATGATCTGCTCGGGCCAAGGACAAATGCTGTGATTCCAACCCTGTGTGAACAGATTATTCAGCACGGCTCGAAATCGAAATAGATCGCAGCCAGCAGTCGAAATGGAGTTTTTCCACAGATCATTAAATAACGCGTCGATGGAAGGATTTTTGTTGTCGTTGAGCAACTGGCGTATCGTAGTGAATTCTCGTGTCATTCCACTAAAGGCTTGGGCGTGCCTGGCTCCTGTAAGCCATTCGGCTATAAATTTACGTTTTGCTCTCTCTGAGGTGATCTCGTGGTTTTCTACCGCCGTGCGCAAGGCGACAAGAATACACCACAAGAGATGGCTAAGTTGGTCTTGGGTGGATTGCATTGGTAAGCTCTCTTCATTTTCCGGTTTCTGGTAATGACATCTGAACATTCACACCGGTCATGTGAAAGGTGCCTGGCTGGCACACTGATATCAGGAACAGAGGGTGTTCACGAGGCAGGATCAGTACAGACGCCATTACCGGAAATCGGAACAAAAAAAGCCCCCGGAGACCGGGGGAAGAAACATGGAGGGTAGGTAAAACGTTCAGACTGATGATCCGATATAAAATGCTCCTGGTGTTGAGCGCAATCAAAAACCGTAACTGTCGGAATGCATAATGAGATCGAACAGCATTGCTGTACGTGAAATGGGTTGTTCCGTTTTATCCAGTTGAGTTAAAAAACGGTACTGATTTTTAGTCAGCCAAATTTCCGATGCAGCCTCTAATTCACCCTGTGCGGCAGGGTGAAGTGTAGGATCCGGATATTTCTTCATTAAGCCTTTAACTACTGTCCCTTTTATCGGCGAAATTTTGCTACCAAATTTAACAAAATCACAAAATGACGAATGTTTTTTAATTGTTTCAATTTTTTGATATTCAAAATTTGCCTTAAGGAAAAAATATCCAGGAAATACTGCAGATACACGTTTCCTGAAAACATTTGGTTTATCACTCCGTTTAACTTTTGTTATCACTAACGGAGTCCAGGGGGCAATATGTTGATCACTCAACCAGTCGAATAAATGCTCTCGTTTTTTACCTCCAGTAGCATACTGTGCTAGATACCACTGTCGGTTGTGTATGTCTTCAATGTTCATTTCAAAGCTCCGCCAGAACTAATCCCCGTAAGGATAATTCTGCCTTCGTAGAAGCGAACATATTCGGTTATGGTAATGATGCAGTCTTATAAACAAGCACTGAAGCTTGTAAGCTGCAGATTTGACAGAACCATGACTAAATATATTCTTTTTGAAGAACCTAACAGGCGTAATTGGCGGCACTACCTATTAGTCTCATCCCTATGTTTATTTGTTTGTGTGTTTTTGTAAAGAGTGAATCGGATTTCTCTTATAAATGCACCCTAAAGGGTGCATTTATTGGTTGCGTTTTGTTCTATTAGTATGGAAATCAAAAGATGATATGAACGTGTTAGAACTACGGAGCGCAAGGCTTCATTTCCCTCTAACTTCATTGACTTTGTGCAACGTTTTAAATGGGAGCGTACAGTTTCAATTGATATATGACAGATATCTGCAATCGATTCGTATGATGCACCATGCGCATACAGCGTTGCCACTTCTAGCTGTTTTTTAGTCAGTTCTGGAAATACCCTCAGCAGGGTGTCTGTAATATTGGGTTGTATCATGATTCAATCCCCGGCAAATCAACACGCAGCGAATATACGCGTAACTTGCACCTCCCTTAATGGGGAGATACCCCCGCCAAACACAATGCAGTTTGTGATAAAGAACATGAAACGCAGGTTGATGGAGCTCTGGGATGTGTAACAGATTGCTGTAGGAAGCTAAAGAGTGGTGACTGGATAGTACAGCGATAATAAAGACGTGTCTTTTTCATAGCGTTAAGTCTCCGCGTAGTATTGAAGGCAGCTACCACGGAGTTCTCACGCTCTGGTGGCAGCCCAGGTGGGGGTGAGAAACCGGTCTACACGGTACCGGCCAACCTTTCGGTTGCCCTACCTGAACCGCCATAACTGGTTTATGACGTTCAGTGCACAAAACACACTTAAATCGTGTACTCATGCACGTGTAATTATCGGGTTCTCACGCCCGTTCACAGGACTTACTGTGACGGCAGCAGGGTACTGGGTATATGACTATGAGTCAACTAAGTGAATTGAGGAAGCTGACTTGAATAGACGGAATCTTGGTTTCATAAATCTTGGTGGGACATAGGTGTCCCATGATCTCTCACTACAGTAATTAAGCAGTTCCTCGCCGCTAAAGGTTCCAGTTTTTTGGAGGCAACTGCTTATTCTGTGCTCAACGGCTTTCAGTGAGAGATTTAAAATTTTTGAAATATTTTTTCTCTTATATTTCATAGAAATAAGGAAAATAATTTCCCATTCTGCATTCGTAAAAAAGTGAGAAGGTTTTTGATAGATCATTGGTTTTGGAACATTACCATCGAGCAGGTAGCTGGGGCAAAAAATGTCTAAAGATCTCACTTGTAACATCGTACCTGCACATGCCCCATCATCATCATAATAAGGTGTTGAATCGAAACATAGGGCGTGCAGTGAATTACTCGCGCCGATAGGATGGGTTACGATCGATGAGAATTTCTCCTTATGCGCCATTACGAGCTCTTCTTGATGATGGAATCCTTGAGAAAGGTAAGCTAGGGAGGTGGGGAGTTGATCAAGTGTTTTGCCAACAATCGGATAGTCCATAGGTAGTTTCAGTAGCTTCATAAAAGCATTATTCGCAGCGATGTATTCTCTTTTGCCGTTTTTAATGGTCATTGGCTCCCTGCTAAAACATACTAAGTTTATGATTTGTTGAGATATATTGTGTTTTTTTTAATTAAATTGCTGTGAGAGATCATCGAAAAAATGCCGTATCCATGTGGTAGTTATGATTTGAAACATATCGTCCTAACTATATCTCAGCTATTATATCTTTTAGCTGACATTGATCTATCTTTGAAGTGAGCATTAAACAATGCTTTTAAGTGTCAGTAGTTGTGCTACTATGAAAAATAGCATAAGCATCATTTGGTTAGTTGGAGGTAGTTATGGCGGCGCCGATATACTGCAAAAAAGTCGCTGGTATGACGGAGTTCAAACGTGATCCGTTGGGAACTGTCGAATCGGCAGGGGGTGACGCAGTGGCTATTTTGAGCCGTAATGAACCGGCATTCTATCTCGTACCCATAGAGCTTTTTGAGCGTATGATGCAAGATGCCGAACAGCGTCAGGCAGTACTGGCTACTAAGTAAGTTTAGCCAGTTTGTAGGATCCTTAAATTGATCCTTGTTTAGCTAAGTGCTAGAGTCTGCGAAGAATTACTTTAGGTAATATTTTATTGATTGGTTGTCACGCCATAAGGTGACAAGAGTGGGATAGCCTAAACGCGAACCCCAGAAAAACAAAAACCCCGAAAATCTGAGAGCTTGGCGGCGTCAGAAGATTATCGGGGTCCTTAGAGTCCAACGGGTATTGTTGTACCTGTTGGGGAGTATAACCCGTGCGCAAAAAAAGACAAGACTTTCTGTGCCTACTCCTTCTGTGCAACATAAGTGCTGGGATTAGTGAGTAGTGCAGCTGATGCCTTCGACGAGATAGGTGCCTCTCAATCTAGACAGTCACGGCGTGGTGAAAATAATCGCCTGCGTAAAGGGCAGTCCAAAATACACCGTCGTTATGTACCTGCGTTCAGCAGTCCTGTTCCGCGTGGCATGGCAAGTCGTGTCGTGGCGCGAATGGGCAGTCATGACTGGCGTCGCAATCCCGATCTCGTTGAACTGCGCCGCCAGGGTTACACACCTTATACAAAGCGCAATGATCCATCATTTCTTCCTAAACCGATGCGTATTCATGCGCGATCCGAGTCTCGGGAAGCTCTCACTGCCTTGTCACTGGCGCTGGCCGCCAATTGTGACTATAACCCGGACAGTGACTATCCATTCGAAATCATGGCTCCCTTCGAGCATATCGCGCAGGCGATGGGGATGCTGCACGTCTATGAGAATGGCCGTAAAGCCTACGATCCGCCACGGCATGGATTGTCCGTGATGGAGCAGATGGAGTACACCATTGTGCTGCATGGCAAGGACAGTGAGTCCGGGCAAAACAAGCCACTGCGCATATGGCTGACTGAAAAGTTCTTTACGTCACGTGGTATTACCGTAGACGAGATCCGGAAATGGCTGGGAGAGTTCAAACGCTGGGCCGTGGAAAAAGGACTGACGGAAACCCTGCGTCGCAAATACGAACGCCATCTGTTGCGTGTCGAACGGATCGGGATCGACCTGACCGATCGACACTCACTCCGTAATCGACTGCGGCAGATCAAACGCTGGGTGGTCAGTCCCGACTTGGCGAAACGCAAACAGGCGAAGGTGTCGGAAATTGAACAGGCGCTTGATAACGCGGGAGCTCAGGAGCGTGGTCAGAGCGATGAGCAGCGTCTTGATTTATTCCTCGATGAATCTTTGAAGAATGTTAGTGGTTTTGGTAAGCGCCAGCAGCCACGACGGGATGGGTATTATCGGGCATTCGTCAGATGGTCAACCAGCGGCAAAGTTACGACACATGAAGTCAAAACGCTGGAAATGGAGATTAAGCAGCAACATCCGGCCCTGTTAAATACCGATCCTGAAGCCTACTACAAGTTGCTCCTGGCGCGTGCCGGCGTTCTCGACGTATAGCCTTGATCCTCCTATCAACCTTCTTTTCATCGTGCCAGAGCAGCATGAGGTTTCCTCTGTGCCTAACCCAGTTTTTCGTATGATTTTTGACCTCCACTCTGGGGGGCGCAACCCCATTCTGCCTCTCTTTTAGTGAGATCCTTTTCGTTAGTGACCAGTGATTCGTCAAAACATCTCATTAGTTTCGAATAACCCAGTTAGCTTCGAATTGAATGATTAATTTCGAACGTTATTCCTGAACAAAAGAAGTCCCTTTAAAAAGGGAGGTGTAATGACATGCGCGGCGTAAACGCCTGCGCGATGTAGCACCCTCCGCTCTGCTCCGGGCAAAAAACCTCCTTCCACATCCAAGCTGTTAAACAATGAAAATGACTTCGCTCGCAATCGTCGTACCGACGATACCGCTCAGATAAAACACCTCTATGCTCCTCCCACGCCACAGGCGCGGGCCCCAAACTTTCTTCACCTAAAAGCCAATCCTCAGCTTCAATAGCTACTAAAACCTTTCGACTCCTCTTACAGCAGTAATAAAGTTCAGCTCCATATGTTCCAAGACATACGCGGTAAGAACTTTCGTACAGCCCCCGGGCACCGGCTTTGCCGGCACCACGGCTCCGGAAATCACGCCCTGTACGTCGCAAGCGCCGTACAGCCCGAATCACCGGAGTTAAAAGGGCTTAATGGAACTATATCATTGCTATAAGCGGGTTTAGGCTTTACAGGGCGAAGGGTTCGATAGGTGAAATCTATCAAATAGTAACCGGCTTCGCCGGGCGTTCCGGCGGATGTAACCACAGTGCTTTATTCAACCAGTTTTCCGCCTGCATGCGTCGCTAGCGACGCATTGTATGACACGCTGCGCACTGCTCGCGCGTCTGAAGTAAATATAAAAACCTTATATTACATTAGGTTAAATGTAAAATTGCGTTATAATTAAACAATTCAGACAGGTGAAATTAGAGGTATTTACATGGCAGAAGGACAGCAACGAATCAGCCTGAATCAGTCGCTGACTAAAATGAGCAGCATATGGCCATTGCTATGGCCAGGTTGGAAACGCCGACGCTTTCGGCCGGTTGCCATCGGTATTGCACAACAGATGCACCAGTGGGTGAATGACCATCCTGATTGCCCACTGACTCATGGTGAGATTGTTCGTGTCATGCGCTTTGTGACCAACCAGTTAAGCTACCTTGAGCAGATGACCTACGGTGCGTCACGTTATGATCTGGACGGACAGCCTGCGGCCAGTGTGACTGCAGAAGAAGCCCTGTTCTCACAGGCTCGGATTGACGCAATTCACAAGCAGATAGCTCAGCGTAAGGCCAACAGCCACGAACAAAATCAGAGGGTACCGTATCGTGGAGACTGAACACAGGACACAGGGAATTGGGCATATGGCCTGGTGTGGACTGATCGCACTGGCGTTGGCCAGAGACGACAAACGAATCAATTCGATCACGCAGGAAAACTTGTTTCTGACCAGTTGACTTGCTACGGCCCTGAAGCAACATCGTTTTCCCCGCGAGGTAGCATCCGATATCCAGTGGTTAATAAACAAAGGGCGCACACAGGGCATGCAGGCGAAGCTCGTCAGTACGCTTGAGTATCTCTGGCGTTCCTGCGCCGGTGAGATGGCTACACAGAGTGATTTATTTCGCCTGACCGCGGCTGTCGAAACCGCTAAAGATAAGGGCTGGAACTACTGTTTATTGAACGATCGAGAGTGGATTAATCCCCCTGACATTAACGTCGTTTCTGATGCGAAACGTATTCATCTGTCACGTTCACTGCTTGATAAAGGGTTTGATGATGATGGGCAGCAGTCTACACCACTGTATATAGGGGTCAGTTTGGATATCGAAAATTATTGTACGTTAAGGCTATTTTTTGACCTTTCTACTTTAGCGGGCCTCAGCCGACGAAACTTACCGAAAGCCGGTATCCGGTTACTCTTCCAGATATAATCGCCTGTCAGATTGATGTGTTCCCAGCCTAGCGGCGACAAATGCGACAGCAGTTGCTCGTTGATCTTCACCCCTTTACGCTTCAGGGCATCGACCGCTCTTTCCATATAGACGGTATTCCACAGCGAGATAGCCGCCGTCAGCAGCGTCAGTCCACTGGCGCGATAGCTCTGATTTTCCGGTTTTCGGTCCCTGATTTCACCCAGCCGGTGCAGGAATACCGCACGCGCCAGCGCGTTACGGGCTTCTCCTTTATTCAGTCCCGCCTGTACACGCCGACGCAGTGCCGGATCGCGGAACCAGTCGAGCATAAACAGAGTTCGTTCAATACGGCCAATTTCTCTCAATGCTTTGGCAAGTCCGTTTTGCTTGGGGTAGCTGGCAAGCTTTTTCAGCATCAGGGATGCCGTCACGGTTCCCTGCTTTATCGAGGTTGCCAGACGCAGCACTTCACGCCAGTGAATTTCGATCTCTTTCAGATTCAGGCTGGTCGTTGATATCAGTGACTGAAGCGCCGGGTATTGGTCTGCTTTCCCTTTGATAAACAGTTTCTTGTCGTGGAGATCCCTGATTCGTGGACAGAACGCAAATCCCAGCAGATGCATCAGGGCAAAGACATGATCGGTGAAACCCGCGGTATCGGTGTAATGCTCCCTGATTTCCAGGTCGCTTTCGTGGTACAGCAAGCCATCGAGAACATGGGTTGAATCCCTGACCCGACTGATTATGCAGGTGTAAAACGGGCTGTATTGATCCGATATATGGGTATAAAACTGACGTCCAGGCTCCTGCCCATATTTCGGGTTAACCTGCCCTGCGTAGCGGCCTGAGCTGCCTGTTCTGAAATTTTGTCCGTCTGATGATGACGTTGTCCCGTCTCCCCAGAATGCCGCCAGAGGCCTTTTTCCCTGCGCATTTACCAGCTCTGCAAGAGCGGCTGAATAAGTTTCATCACGGATGTACCATGCCTGAATATCTTCGAGTGATGATTTGGTGCTCCCGGGGCAGGCTTCTGCCATTTTGGTCAGGCCAAGGTTGATGCCATCCGCAAGAATGGTGGTGAGGAGCAGTCGGGTATCGGGACGGGTAATGTCATTTTTTATATGCGAAAAATGTTGGGTAAACGTCGTCCAGCTGTTTACCTCATCGAGAATTTCCGTGATTTTAGGTCGCGGTAGCATGCTGTAAACCAGCTCTGCCAGCGGTGAAACCTGCGCCGGAACGCAGTTATCCAGCGGAGAGACTTTTACGCCCCTGTCGGATATTTCCACATCGGGCAGCTCCCCAAGAGCAGCCATGGCATTGACCTCTTCAAGTCTGGACTGAAGCAGGGTCATACGGCTGGTAATGTACTCATGATAATCAGCAGATACGGGCAGTGGCAGCACCGGTGTGAGTTTGTCAAAGTCCTTTTCAGGTATGAGGTAATCATCAAAATTTTTGTAGCGGCGCGAGCCTTTAACCCAGATGTCCCCGGAGCGCAACGCTCCCTTAAGCTCGCTGAGCGCACAAAATTCATAATACTGCCGGTCAATACCCGCAGGCGTAATTACCACCTTGCGCCAGCTTTCAGGAACAAACTCAAGCGGCGCTGCCGCCGGAACTTTACGTGACTGCTTCCGGTACATATCCTTGATCACAACCAGTGCATCAGCCAGAGGTTGCGCTGCCGGGGTGGCGACTAACTGTAAAGCGGACAACATGCGTGGGGCATATTTCCGTAATGTGCTGTATTTCTCGGTAATAATATGCAGCGGGTCAAAATTATTTTTTCTGGCGAGATGGCGTGTTTCCTCCAGACTGGCCACAAATTCAGGCCATGGGAGTATGTTTTCTATTGCGAGCCATGGATCGCCACCGGAATCACGGGCAACAGACAGCGCCTGACCGACATCGATGTACTGCCTCAGTTTTGACTGGATCAGCTTTCCAGTCTGCTGAAGGCGCTCAGCCTGTGTTCTTTTGGCTTTGCTGAAAAGGCTGTTCAGCATTCGCTCATGCAGTTCAATCACTTCGTCTGTCAGTGTGGCTCTGGCTTCTTCCAGTACGCAGACCAGGATCGCATGACGGCGGGCTGCTGAAAATCGGGTCAAATCCCGGCTACTCATCTTTCGGCCTTCCCGCGCCAGTTTCAGCAACCGATTCTGGTGAATAGCACGATCTATACCTTCAGGTAATGCCAGCGATTCAATGCTGCTGAGCCGATCAAGATGTTGCAGCACATTCTTACCATTGATTTTACCCGGCGGTTGCAGAAGCCATGTCAGCCTGGAAGGCTGATTATCTGATGACTCAAGTAAACGATCCAGGGCATCCCTGTGAGCCGGAATTAACGGGGCATTCAGGGTCTGAAATACGATTTTATCGCCGCCTGCCATGGCCTCAGCACAGGTACGCTCCACGACATCAATCGCGGGGATTATCACGTTGTTCTGCCGGAGATAGACCAGTAACTCTTCGGCCAGGAGAATACCTTTATCGGTGCGCGTCGCCATCGACAACAGGTGTGTAATACAGTCCTGCTGTATTTTGCCGGTGAACGCCTTTACGCCAAGATAGCGGTACAGTTCGGTTAAATGCTCACGCCGGGTCGTATCCCGGCCGGAAAGGTAAGCAGGCCAGAGATTCCCGGTAAGCTTTAGCCTGCTGGCGATATGCTTCAGCAACGCATCAGAGGGTGGGATTTTTTTATCCGGGGCAAAGCCAACATTTTTCAGATAGCAAAGAAGGACGGCAAAACCAAAACGGCTGGCGGGTTTACGGTGAGCACTGATAAGCGCCAGATCATGCTCACTGAAATAGGCCATTCGGGTCAGCGTTAACTCATCGTCCGGTAATGCCAGTAATGATTCTCTTTCCGACAGAGAAAGAATCTGCCTCCTTGCCATATGTTTCCCTCATAAATTATTTGATGCGCAATTTTTAACAAAAATGGTTATCGCATAAGGGTACACCCTGAGGCCATAATCAAAACGTGACGCCACACCATGAATGACATAACCTATATGCGATAGAGTGAATGCAACAACCTAAATGCGATAGTGTGGTTAAAAAATGTTTATCAGAGCTTATTTGAGGGCATCGACGGAAGATCAGTTCGCCGGTCGTGCAAAAGAGATGTTGGAACAGTTCGTCCAGGAACGGGGACATAAAATCGCCAGCTACTACCGGGAGAATATCAGCGGAATAAAACTTGATCGCCCGGAGCTGGGACGCTTATTGATGGACAGTCACCGCAATGATATTTTGCTGGTCGAGCAGATAGACCGCCTGACACGTCTTAGCAACAGCGACTGGATAACGCTGAAAAAGCAGATAGAACAATACGAGCTGCGTATTGTAAGTCTGGATGTTCCTACATCATGGCAGGCGCTGTCAGATAAAGACCCTTCGCAGGCTGACCCGATCACCCGTGCCGTGATAACCGCCATCAATAACATGCTTATCGACCTGATGGCCGCGATGTCGCATAAGGACTGGTTGAGTCGTCGACAACGTCAAAAACAAGGAATTGAACGCGCACATAATATGGGGAAATATCGGGGTAAACAGGCTAATCAGGAGCGACACGAGAAAGTTCTGTATTACCGTCAGGTAAAAAAACTGAGTATCCGCGAAACAGCCGATGCCACAGGCTACAGTCCATCTCAGATATGTCGAATTCAGGCATTACACCGGAAAATCCAGTCAGAAGTGGAGTAGCTACGTTACAATTATGCTACACAAGGGATATGATTTTTCTGGCTTTTTCAAAGTGATCCAGCTTCATCTCCATGATCCACCATTCGGCTACTTCCATGAGTAATTCCGGATCATCGTTCTTGTTGGCAAAAAAGGCATAAAATGACACGCCAACATCATCTCCTTTCACCGCTATCTTAGCTTCACATACCTTCACAATTTTCGCTCGAATACTGGCTCTCATTATCTTTCCCTGATGGTTGCTGAGGACACATGCTACCACACACTGGCGAATGGGTAGGAAAGGTTAAAAATTAGTCTTAACGTACAATAATTTTCGATATCCAAACTGACCCCTATATACGCCTAACGGGAAATGTGGCTGAACTACGGTCTCAGATTGAGCCATTCGGATGGCATGTCACTGAAGAGTTATCAGAAGACGGAATTTACCAGCTACTGGCATTGATGCCGGCATAACTAATTAAAAAGAAGAGAGCATGATGTCGGACGACGGATTTCGTACGGACAGACTAGACAAGAGACCGTTTTTGCACAGAGTCGCAGGCGCGCTGTGGGAGGAGTTCAGGCATTTTACCGGCTATCCGGAAGGCCTGTCCCGTGCGATCAGGAGTGGCTTGTTTTGCCCGATCCCGTTGCAACATAGCCCAGACACTTTCTGGCTGCGGTCTGTGGTGTCCTGGCATACCTGGATGTCAACCTCTCGGTACGGTATTCCTTATGCTCTGCACTATCTGCAACCTGACTGCGATCGTCAGTTTATGAGCAGCGACGTGGTTGTGCCAGAGGTCGCCAATCTGGTTCAGGAAGAGGTGATTGAAGGTTTTTCCTGCGATATCACTGATATCAAAGGGATTGGCGCGTCCAAATCCAGTGAATATGACATCAATGATATTGATGAATTTCCTATGCTGCGTTGCCCGTCTTTCGTTGAACCGGTCACTGAAGAGCATTTGTTGGAAAATATGCGATGGGGAGAGATCCGACTCCACCGACTGTATTTTGATGACTACGCCTGGGCGCGACGTCGTTTGTATTGGTGCAATAGCGGAGGTTCGCATCATTTCGGTGCCGCCCGCTACCAAGCTGTCAGGCTGAATAGATGCATCAAGCTAACCGGAAAGCTGTGGCGCTACTCGATCAATGTGCCAATGGTTTTGCGACTCCAGCAGCATTGGCGGCTGTTTTTAATCCCGGAACGAGAGGTCTTTGGCCACTTTTATCACGCCATGAAAGCATTTTCGTGCCCCTTTGGTTACTCCGGGCTCCCGTATAATTTACATTCCCCGTCTCATGCCGCAGACGCTTTGAGTATTGTTTGGCTGGCACGTGATAATCGCAAAGCCACTGCGGTCGCTGATATGTTGGAAACTGCCGGATTTCCTGATTTTGGAAGGTGTCTGGATGAATTAGTGCAGGCGACACGAACAAATTCGAATGCTTTTGGATTTGGCTCCTGAACAAACATCGACGTCATAGTGAGCGTTGACGGAGTTCATCGACATGACGGGCTATCAGCGTGCCGGCCAGGCTGATGTTCAGACTCGTCATGTTGCAACGCAGTGTGGTGAGCATCTCCGTGCTGCTGCAGGTCACGTACGGTAACAGGCAACCGCGATAGGCCTGCGACGTGACGATCGTCAGCTGTGCGGCCGCGTCAGTGAGCGTGCCAATACCTGCATTGACGTCTTGCTCGATAGCCTGAATATAAGTCGGTGAGCCAGCGATAACGAACCCGTCTGCGGGGTGCTGCCGCATCAGCATAGCCAGTGATGAACAACGCCCGGGCAGCAATGGCTTTTGTGTCAGCTGTTCCCAGACTGCCGCGGGGGAATGAGGCATGTCTTTGAACGTCGCTTCATACGGTACGGCCGGATCGGCGCTGTGCCGCAGCCCCAGGCCTGCAGAAATCACCCACAACTCCAGCTGAGAAAACTGTTGTGCCAGGGCAATGGCTTTTCCCCAGTGAACCCCGCAATACAGTGCAGCTGTCGGACGAACGCCGCCGCCCGTTGCATAGGCCGTCTGCACTTTTTGACGCCAGATCGTCATCGCCTCGTCGATCGGTAATGTTTCATAAGGAAATACCACGTCACCGGCGGGCGCCGTTTTGCCTTTGCTGCAGGTGGTGATCAGATGTACGCCGCGGGTGCGCAAGGCGTCGTGGCCAGCCTGATCCGGTTTCAGGGATAACGGGGTCATATCAACCCTCCTGTATTGCATGAAAAAGTGTGAAAACTGTGCGCAAACAAACCGTTATTAGCTGAAATGGACTATGATGTTTCCCGCTAGTCTGGATCATTATGGACGGCACTAATGTTGTCCTGGGCAAGCACAGGCAACCAACTCAATCAGCTAAGAGACTAAATCTTATGCTAAATAAAAATATTTGCTTACAGAGAGGCAAGCGTACTTATGGATTCACTATTCGAGGGAAACCTCCATGAAAAAGTAACTAGTCTTGTAGCGGCAGAGCAAGCGGGTGAGCTTCAGGTGACTGAAGTGATCCAGCCAGATACTGTTTACTACAAGCAACAACCAGAAAGTTTCGGGGGCAACGGGGTGTATTTCAATCCCGACAGCAACAACCGTTTTTCGTTATCAGATAACTCAAAATCCCCCATGTACATGGCCGAGTCACCTCATACGGCATGTCATGAGTCTTACCAGGACGAAAAGTTTATAGACCAATCTGATTTTACAACGAACTGTATGGCAGAAATTCGTGTTCAAAGGCCGCTACGTGTATTTGATGAGCGCCTGCTCGCTCCCCATCTTGGGGTCGCGGTCGGTGACCTCATGGGGCCGAAAGCCGTCTATTCCGACACACAGCTACTGGCGAAAGAGCTTTCTCAGCATGCTGACGGGCTTACCTACCTGTCTCGCCACACGGGTTGTCCCTGTGTGGTTCTCTGGTCCGATGATGTTGCGGGGGCAGGGATGGTTTCGACTGACTCTGTAACGCCCCTGAGTGAATACACCCACAACGGGAAAACGGGCAAAGAGATTTTAAAATCTCAGCTGGGTATTTTGGTCGTCTGAGATCCAATGGGCCGCGAGGCCCATTCTTACACCGCGTTTTGTGTCCCGAAGTTCTCAGCCAGGATCAGAAAATGCTCCATTTCCTCTGGCGTGGCGCCACGGCGCAGCACGTCCAGCACAGAGGTCTTCTCTCCGGTTCCTGGTAATTCGATGGGGCGTGTGAAGAAATTGCACTTTCTCACCGCGCTGAGCGGCTGACGGAATGCCGCGAGCAGTGCTGGCACGCCTTTGAGCATCCCTTTTTCACTGAGCTTTTCATCGGTCGAGAACTGGAATACCGGATACAGATTTTCGGTCCCTGATGTCAGGGCAATTAATTCCCCCTTTTCCCCCTTTTTGTTAACAGTGGGAATGGAAATTTGCAGGATGTCTTTCACCGCAGTGGACTTGTGAATGCCCCCGTAGTCTTTCCTCAGAACGTCGAGAAAGGCCAACCTGTTTTCTGCATACTCTTCCTGCTCAATCTGCTCGCGAGATTTGGAGTTGAGTATGGCTTGCATGTTAATTTCACGCAGGAGTTCTGCCAAAAACTCCCGATCGGGCAGCGTAACCAGCTTCTGCTTTTTTTCCGCAGTAATGTGTGGAGTACCTGAATAAATCGTATGGAGTAAATTCTCTAACCGAGCTTTGAGCAGTTGGTCTTCAGTTCGGGAGGCTTTTTCCTGTGTCTTAGCGATCATAGTTACCTCGTCTTTTAAGATTTAATGATTACAGGATAGTTTAAATCTTAAAGTGGTGCAACTTTTAACCGCGCTCTGGTGTGGTTTATTTCTGGTTACGTACACCGACTGACTGAATCAAATCGGGACAGTATCTGCCCCGTAGGGAAAAGGAGAGCACGGAATGGATTGGTTGAATACCATCAATTGGACCTCGATACTGACGGTAATGGTCAGTTCGATCATCACCGCAGGCGTCGCGTTTTTCACCATGCTGCTGGGGCACAAACTGACACTAGCGCGGGAAGAACGAGCACACCAACGGCAGCTTGAGCGGGAACGGATCGCCGCAGAAGAGCAGCGTAGCCGGGAGCACCACTTTATCGGTACTGAGTTGATTTTTATCCTTGAAGCCTTCGCGGTCAATTGCGTGAACGTTGCCACTGATCCGGGAATGCCGGAAGAGAACGCGGATCCGCGACGGCAGGAAGTTATCGTTCATCGATATAAGATACCGGAAATCAGCTTTTCAAAGGTGACCGGAAACTGGAAGGTTTTGGAGCCAAGAGATATGTTCAGAGTGATGGAGATCCCAGTGATGCTGCTTGATGCGCGCACATCGATTCTTAATAAATGTGAACAGCTTTCATACGGGGCTGATAGTACGGCGATCCTCCGGATTCGCAGCGAGAATATAACCGCAGTAGGCCTACGGGCGGCGTCGGTGGCCAGACGATTGAGACGACTCTGCGGCTTTCCTGACTCTCCGCTTTCTGACGGGAAGTATTCAACAACACAGGTACTACTGAATGTAAGAAAGCGGCAGGTAAAGTGTGCGATAGCGTCAGAGAGCGCTGAAGACAGTCTTTAAACCTACAGTGATGCTTCTGCTAGCTTCATGCTTAAGTATCTTAGTTCGCTACTGCGGCGGTTTGCTCCCAGTCTTCCCGGAGCGTTTTTGCAACAGATTTACACGTCTTTGCCCATTGCTCATCACTTAACCCTTCCGCTACGATTTTCAGGGCCGCAGGGCGTCTGGTTAACGCCCCGTATTTTTGCACCTTCTCGTCGCCACGCTCGGGGGCGTGCCTACGCAGGCTGACGCAATCTATGGAAGGCATAATGCAGGTTTGTGTAACACCAGTACCCAATCCCGCCATACACCAGACCGGCAATGAGCAGGGTGCCCCATTCATACCCGCCCGCGCCGTCATACAACAGGAAGACACACATCGCCAGGCTGACCAGTGAAAACGCCGCTGAAAACCATCCTGCTGCGGTAAATAGCGGTAAACTCACGATGGTAAGTATGACCATAAAATCAGAATCAGATTTCAACTCCAGCCGCATGAGCGACCTCCTTCTTTATTGTTTTCCGTCAACCTGAATCTCAGTAAACGGTGCTGTTGCGTTAGGATACCAGGATCCGTTAATCACGGATCGGGCCTGCCTCCTGCGAAGCTGGCTCTTAAGGAAGCACCTGCAGTGGCGAATAATCGCCGCGCAGCAGGGCCTGAACGGTTTCCGTGGTATTCCCCTGCTGGTCAAACGCTACGCTGTCCCCTTTCTTCTCAAGATCAGTGAGAAATGCTTCGATCCGCTCGGCACGGTAGAGTATGTCTCGCAGGGTGTAGATCATCTGCCAGTGGTGCTCCTCATAGTTCAGGGTATGAAGTTCGCGCACCGTCGCTGTCGCAGTGGTTTCGAGTTTATTCGGAAAGTCGTCGTGATACAGCCAAAGCTCAAGAGGCACTTTCTCCCGCGCTCTGACATGCGCCGCCAGAAAGGTGTCCGGTGAAGCAGGGATGGCGTCAGGACAGAGCGCCCGAACGGCAGGATAGCTTTCCGGCTGGCGCAGCGACGCGTCGAGCAACAGACGGGTACGGTCCCTCTCATTCAGGTACGCCTTTACCCAGTCCCGCAGCCACTGGCAGTAACCGCGCAGGGTGATGTCCCGAGAGAGCGTGTGCGGCTCCCGAGCGGCACGGGCGGTGATGATGAACAACAGGGCTTCGGTATACAGGCGTCCGGCGCCGGCAATCCGCTCGACCAAAGGAAAGTCCCAGTCCTTTTCTGGTTTTGGATACGGAAACACCTGCTCCAGTTGCAGTGCCACCAGGAAGTCTTCCGCCTTGTCGATAACCATGTGCCAGTCGTTGCTGCGCAGATCTTTGTCCTCGTAAGAAGCGGCGCGGGCCCAGGCGTTGAACAGGGTGTTGTAATTCTGCATCCGCTGCTGCTCATGATGGGCAGCAAACGCGTCCATGATTTGCTCATGAATGCACCGGACGAGCGGCGTCAGATCGGGGAAAACGTACTGGGTCGTGTCCGTGGGCGATCTGAACAATCCCAACAGGTCGCTCAGGGACATGTCCGGACTTTGCGGACCATAGCGTCCTTCTTCGACGCGTGTACCGATAAAATAACGATGATAATCCATCTCTTGCTCCCTACGGTTGTCGTTTCGCCCCGAGCCAGCTGCGCTGCAGATTTTTCTCACTGGCACGTCGGCTTGTCATTTCCTCGCGGCTTTCCGGCCGCGGCGGAGGGCACACCCACTCCGTTCCGTCTGCTTAACCCCTCTCCACGCTGACCAGCCGGTGATAGGTGCGGCTGACCTGGACGATAGTCCCCTTTACACCGAGCTGCACACGATCTCCGGGCTGTAGGAAGGCGAGGCTTTCAGCCAGTCTGATGTCGTCTGTTGCCACTCGGAACCACTCATCCTGTTCGCTAAAGAGCACCCCGAAAAATACGACCTCGGAGATACTGGTCATCACATGGGCGGTGTGGAGTACTGTGCCCTTAAAGGTGTTGGTCACGTCTGTCATCCTGCGTTTGATTACTCACCATGTGCCAGTGGCCGATCATCACGCCTTTCCCGTTTTTCGGAATTCCCATTGCTCGATAAGGCTCTCCACAAACGCACTCCCATAGATTTCATGTGATTCAATATGGCCACAGAGTTGGATCAAGAACATCATGCCGTTTTTCAGGGTATCGCTGGATTCGCCTCGGCAGTAAGCCGATAAGTGATACATATCCGCGCCACAGATATCAGAGTTATAGAGGTTAACAATTAAACTCGCGGCGAATTTCTTTTCTTGCGCGATGCGACCTAAATAAGCCAATTCCTTTTGATGTTTTTCGGAAAGAGGGGCTATTTCATTCGGCCTTGGATTGGGGTCAATTGGAATAGCGTCTAAGTTAAAATGTTGCATTGCTCAGCTCCTGAATAACTTTATTTGTGTTTGCTTGGTTATCTTCTGATTTCAGAAAAAACAGTCATAATAAAGAATAAGCGTTATCTTTTAGATAACATAACGCCATAATACCGTGAAATAACGCGGTCATCCGTTATCCAGAATACGACTTTCTTCAGCCACCGATCCTGTACTGCGATCATCGCTTTGGTAAAAACAGCAATTTGAAAATACGCCAGAATAAAAATAACAATCAGTGATAGTAGCGGATTATATTTCACCTTGGCATTGTCTAAAAATGAAAAGCTTTCCCAGGCGCCTTGCACCGTTCCGTGTAATCCGGCAGCCTGCAGCGACAGGATATTAATGGGATTCCACACCCAGCCTACCGCCCCGCCCAATACAAAATAGAAGATCCATAACGTGTAGATCGCTGCCAGAACGAAGAACCCCCGATTCAGATGACCACATTTCGCTTTCCTGTCTTTTTTAACACTGCCCATTAGCTTTCCTTTATCAACACGAATGATCCTATCGTCTGGTCTGTTGCGGACATCAGCAGGGTGCCGTGTCCTGATTCACCTGACACTGCACGGGCAAGCCCGCGGCAAAACAGGCCTGATACCAGCTGGCGACCTGCAGGGCATCCCCCTCCAGCACCGTGCGCGGGCCGTTCGCGTGCCACAGCTGCAGGCAGGTGCTGCCGTCGAGCCGCACCACAAAATCCCCCCTATATGCCTGGTACACCCTGCCGTCCAGCGTGACGTCGTGCTCGATGTGCGACCCGTTCGTCTGGCGTACTGGCAGTACCCGCACCTCGGCGGCTCGCTGGCGTGCGCGTTCCGCTTCCCGCTCAGCGGCCAATAACGGCGCGGCGACTTGCCGCCCGGCGTCGGTCAGCTCGACGGCCAGCTGCAGGTTTCGCGCGCGCAGGGTGCGCAGCCAGCCGGTCACTTCCATGCGTTTGCAGGACTCGCGCAGGTTATTGGCATACACCGGCTGGTCGTCAGCCTGCTCCAGCAGGTCTGCGATATCGAGGGTGCGTACCGGTCCTGAGTGGCGTTCTTCGAGTGCAGCCAGCACAATGAGAATACGCTGTTGCAACAGCGACGGACGGCGGGGCTGCGTCATGGCTTATCCGCCTCCGGCCAGATAAGTTTTTTGAGGCGCTCGTGATCGGCTTCAATGCACTTTTTTCTCTGTCTGTCATTCAGTGGGTCGTAGCCATTAAGGGCCAGTTGATACCAGAAACTCAGAATGGCGGCGGCCTGGGCCGACTCGCGGACGTAAATAATGCCTCCGATGTCCAGATCGAATTCACGGATACGTGTTTCCGCCAACTGGGTCAGTTGTTCATAGCTGAGTGAAAATGTCTGTTGTTCGTCCATCCTGTCCGCTCCGTCTGGTTATGCGTCATGATGAGAAAATCATACGATAAATGATTACTCTCTATTCTATTTATTATCATATTAGATATGATTTAATGTCAATATGATAATCATCATATCACGGATGATTTTATTCAAGATGTCATTAAATCATATCATCGGTAGCGTTCCCGCCGCGCCGATCCGGTTTGGCAGACGCGGATATCCGCAGGATTGAGGGTGTAGCGCGGGCGTCGTGACGGCATGGTAGAGGCTCTTATCACCACACAAGGCCGTACACATGAACACACGGCATGAAATCCGCAAACTCTGGCATACCAGAGAAGCGCAGCAGCGAACCGGCGAGGAGGCCATTCGTCTGGCTGACGACGCCTGGGCACAGGGACTGCGTTTGTCCCGCCATCAGCACACGTATTACCAGTTGGTGATGGATCTGGTGCGCCGGGATATCCGGGCATAACCACGGGGAGCTGGGCGGCGGCCAAAAAAAAGGCCGCCGAAGCGACCTGTAAGCCGTGTGGAAGGAGTTAGGCGAGGAACGGTTTCAGATGTCCATCCGTCACCGACGCAAGCACGTCCGCCACCTGTTGCAGCGGGGTTGGGTGGTAGAATTCGGAGCTTCCTGCGTAGCCCTTGGAGTAGACATTCAGCTCGCAGCGGTCGTCAATGAACGTAAAGCCCCGTTGCATCTCCCCGCCGTCTTCAGGAAAGGCCATCGCGTGATACCCCGTGTCTTTTTTGGCCACAATTTGCCGTTTCTCCAGCGTGGGGTAACACAGGCCGCTCAGCGCCTCCTGGGCCGCATCTTTTGCAGCAATCTGTGCGCCAGCCGGCGTCAGCGTGATGACGGCAAGCCAGGCCCCGTACGCGTAATCAGCCGGTTTGGTGATGGCGACGGTACAAAATCTCCCTTCATGCCGGACGTCGTGCAGATCCGCAGTAATCGCGTCTTTATTCATTAATACCCTGATTTCATTAATATATTTATAATACCGGTAGTAGGACTCATCGTCGAAGGAGTAGAAGAGCGTCTCCCAGGCGGCCTTCACGACATCGGGGGAAGACGACGCCACTTCCGCAAACAGCGCAAACCACAGCGTCATGCCTTTTACCGTACGCGGCGTGCCTTTGATCACCTGATTGGCACGAACCATGATATAGGGCGTGTTGCGTACCAGAATATCTTCCAGTTGCTCGTCGGAGCTGATAGTAAGCAGCTTGGCCATCTCCAGGCTGTGACCGGTCGTGATGTGCGATTCGTACGGCCGTTCGATAAGTTCGGCGCCGAGGTTTCTGGCCATCATCTCATCGAGCGCGGCCACGTGCTTGCTCAGTATCCCGAACATCTTGATGCGATCGGTGAAGTGCTGTTCGATGAGTTCGCGCAGAAGAACCGACTTGGCTTTGTTCGACAGAATGGCTACATTGCTGATCGTGGTGTCAAGTTCTCTTTCAAAGCCACGCACGGTGTAATCGATAGTTTCTTTCTCGTGTACCATGTGGTACTCCTAATTTTGTCAGAATTGACGGGCGCTGGCTGGACCATCAACTTTCCAGGCTTATGGCCAGCCAGCAATTTCACCTTGGCGTCACAAGTATTAATGATTGATGACGCTATTGGCATATTGTCACATATGCAACCTATTACTGCCTTCCTCCCTGTTATTTTCCATTTCCGGTCAGACATCACGTCATCGGCATAACGATGAGGCGTTCCCCTGCTTGGTGATGCTGTGGCGATTTTTTGTTCACGTTTCCGCTACGGATCCGGTTTCTGCTAGACCCGGATCTGCGCCTTCCGGCCGCCGTCGGGGGCGTCCGCCTTGTGCCGTAAATCCGCCCAACTGATTGAAAAAACATAGGTATTTTTCGACATACTGGCACCCGCGCTACGCAGCGCGGCAGGGCGGACAGGCGTCCCCCGCCGCCGCCGCGGGCGTGTCCTTGTTCCGAAAACCGCGTATACTGGAAAAGTCGGATCACCGGAAACCGGCAGTCCGGTAATTAAGCTGGGTGATTGCGCGTAAGGTTATTATCAGGTCAGTGATTATCGCTTGTGGCGATGTTTACGGAAGAAAATAATCCGAAGGTGATTATTTGTGGTGTTACGGATAATGATTACATCAGGTGATGATTTCAGGTGAGATTATTACTAACAAAAGGACAGGGTGTGGATATTGACAGAATTTTAACGGTGGGAATTATTGTGTCCCTTAGTGTCGCGGGAACAAATCTTTATCATTACCTGCAGGAACGCAATACTGATCAGGGGGATTGTTTCCTGTTCCCTGCCGACAGGTGACTTCACCATCATCCCCCGCGACGGTCGCCTGGATGCCGTGAACTTGGCAACCGGTATGACGCTGGGTGTTCCGGAACGCGTTCCTGATGGCCGTGTTGTTCAGGTCACTCACGGTGGTAAGGTTCGGGACGTGACGGACTGTCTCGGTGAGAATAAAGGGTGGTTTGCGCCGCGCTGGCCGGAAGCCGCAGTAAAATAATTGGGCGACAGCCTATTCTATGCAGTTTTATCTTTTTATATCCACACTGGAGTGAAAACGCGTCATGAAGAAAATGAACACACTGGAGATTAATGGCCGGACGGCAGAAATCAGTTTTGATCCGGACACCGAGCTGTTGCGCGGCGACTTTATCGGGCTGAACGGCGGCGCCGACTTTTATGCCAGCAGCGTCGACGAACTCAAACGCGAGGGCGCCGCATCCCTGGCCATTTTTCTGGATGAGTGCGCGCGTGACGGGATCGCACCGTTTAAAGAGTAGAGGAACAGCATGTCAGAAACCTCTTTATCGCAGCAGGGCATCAGCCTGCTGCTACGTTGCCAGCAACTGCAGTCTGAGAAAGACGGGATCAAACGGCCCTTGCCCTTTAAGGTTGGCGTTCAGGCCGATGAGGAGCTGGATGATTTTGCGCGCCAGATCCAAGATGTCTGCCTCTATGTAGTACAGCTCGATAATCTGCTGGCCATGCAGCGCCAGCTTGTCGAGCTTGGCCGCCAACTGGAGCAGACAGGGAAAATAGCGGTGCCGGCAGGGGATAGCTACGCCGATGCGGCCATGGCGTGGTTTGCGCAGCAGTGCGCTGCTGGCGCTGGGAAAACATCATGACCGGCGCGTTGCTGCCCGCCCCCTACCCGATGGAGGCGACGCCCCAACTGCCGGTTGCTATCGATTACCCGTCCGCCCTGGCGCTGCGCCACATGGCTCTCGTTCAGGATGAACTGCCGAAATACCTGCTGGCGCCGGAAGTGAGCGCCCTGCTCCACTATGTGCCCGATCTGCATCGCAAGATGCTGCTGGCAACCCTCTGGAACACGGGTGCGCGCATTAATGAGGCCCTGGCGCTGACGCGGAGTGATTTTTCCCTGGCACCGCCCTACCCGTTTGTTCAGCTTGCCACTCTCAAACAACGGACCGAAAAAGCCGCCAGAACAGCTGGCCGTGCGCCCGCCGGCAGTCAGGCTCACCGGCTGGTACCGCTTTCTGATGCGAACTATGTCGGCCAGCTGGCGATGATGGTTGCCACGCTGAAAATTCCGCTGGAGCGGCGCAACAAACGAAGCGGCAGAACGGAGAAGGCGCGTATCTGGGAGATCACAGACCGTACCGTCCGCACCTGGCTGACCGAAGCGGTGGAGGCCGCGGCGGCCGACGGGGTAACGTTCTCAGTACCGGTGACGCCCCATACGTTCCGCCACTCCTACGCGATGCACATGTTGTACGCCGGCATACCGCTGAAAGTGCTGCAGAGTCTGATGGGGCATAAGAGCATTAGCTCGACGGAGGTGTATACGAAGGTGTTTGCGCTCGATGTGGCCGCACGGCACAGGGTGCAGTTTCAGATGTCGGGCAGCGATGCTATCGCGCTTATTAAGCGTGGGCGATCGTAGTCGTCGAGATCGATGCAGTTCTACACAGCGTTATCCACTGATTTTGTGGATAAGCCTGTTCCTGGATTTGAATCGTTGTATCGCAGATGGAGGCAGTGTATGTCAGAGAAGAAAGATCCCTGGGTAACCATCCACATTCTTTCAGAAGATAAACCCCGAACGTTCTCTCCTGAGCGGCGAGCCAGCTCACCTGAATCTTATCAGCGGGTGTTGAAAACGGCACGCGATACCCGCTATATCGCGGTGTGTGGCTGCGTACGAGATAAGGAACTGCGACTCTATGTTCGTACTGACCCCCGCAGCGGGCAATTTTCGCTACGCCGGTTTCCGTTTACCGGCCCCTCTCATGCCGAGACGTGCAGCTATTATTGTCGGGTAAACCGGGACGGTGGCGCGTCAACCTACAGCGTTGACGCCATTCGTGAAGACGCTGACGGTACCTTGCATCTTACTCTGAACTATTCACTGCGGGTAAAGCCTGACGGTAGCGATCAAGCGCATCCCGAACCGTGCTTGGCGCAACGTCAACGCCGAGCAACAACAAAACAGCCGCGCACCACCCTGCTTGGCATGTTGCACCTGTTGTGGGAAACGACCGAAACCAATTGTTGGACACCGGCATTTGAAGAACGGCGTAGCCAGCAGGGTGTCATGTGGCGAATTCGGGAGGCGGCCGGGACCATCAAACAGGGCCGGACTTTACTCCGTGACGTGTTGATGTTGCCAGGACGGAGCCAGAATAATTCCGACGTGTTCCGGTATGCGGTACAAAACAGCCGGCGATTGGTGGTGATTTCGGAACTAGATGAATGGACTCCTGCGCCCGATGATCACAACGGGATATTGCCGGTCTCCTGCCCTACTGACAGTAAGAAACTTTTTCTCAATATTGATGCTACGCGCTGGAATGACACATTGGAGCGATTCAGAGTGGAAAGCGCATGGTGGCGTCAGGGAAAGAAAGTGATGGCCATTGCGGTAACGGACGTGCCAGTTGAGGGCAACTATTGGCGCGCTAAGGTTCGACAAGTCTGTCTGATGATGATCAGCACGCGCTACATTCCACTCGACTCATCCTATGAAGGTGAGGTGGAGGAAAAGCTGGCCAGAGAACGGCGTTCGTTTGTGAAACCACTGCGCTATGACTCCGCTGAGGATGAGTACCATCCCGACTTTTGTCTTAGTGATACTGAATCAGCTGATATCTACCCCATGGAAGTCTGGGGGATGGAAACTGCGGATTACCAGTTACACCGTGCGCAGAAAACGGATTGGTACAATCAGGAGTATCCACAGTCCTGGTGGGGATGGGATGTAGCTCAACAAGTTGTTCCTGATTTCCCACCCAGAAGCGCGTATCAACAGGATAAGTACCCCTTGGATGAAGATAAGGGGTGATGACGGCGCATGAGGGATTTGTTCGATGGTTTATAATAAATCAATCATAAGTCATACTTATTAAGTAATAATTCATACTTGTGAATTATTACTTATGATCATCTTTCTCTAAGTACATCATCAATGCTTCTCTTACTATTGCGCTTACGTTCTTAGGATCTTTACCAGAACGTTTGTTGTTTAAAGCTTTATCCTCAATCGTTCTAAGCATTGATTCACCGAGAGAAATTGTCGTTCTGCACTGTTTTTCCTGCTCATTTTTTTCGGGTGAACCGTAAGGCTTATCTGCAAGGCGCATTGCTAAGGCTTCGGCTTGTTCTGGCGTTACCGGAGGGCGATTTCCTGCCTGTTGGCTTGCTTTTTTTACCATTATCCTACGACCTCTTTGAGGAGTTGTTCTATCTCAGCTTTAGCAGAGTTGTTGTCTGTTTCTAGAACACCGATACCGTTACTGATGCTGTCGCGATACACTTTTCTGAAGCACACCACTGTGTCCATCGCTTGTATAGTTGGAAACTCATCAAGGTACTCTAGGAATTCTTTTCTTTCATTTCCTCTAAGTACCGGATTCGTTGTCGCCATGCTCTGCAAGCAATAGACTTTAAGGTCTGGATTTAGATCTCGCATTGCTTCTACTTGCTGTTGGAGTTCAACAAGTGTATCTAAGTCGGGCTGAGAGCATTGGAGTGGTGCTATAAGTTGATGTGCAACTACACCACTCGTTATAAATTCGCGCGAGTTACGACCAGCTACATCAACAATCACAAACGGATATTTTTCATCCAATGCACGTAGGGTTTGGGTGAGATTTTCGTATTTTTCAATCAGCGTTATGGCTGGCAATATTCCTTCCGCTTCACGTTCTGCATGCCACTTTGCAGCTGATCTCTGAAGGTCAGCATTAACTAAGCAGACATCTTCACCACGCAAAGCTAGCCCAACAGCGAGATTTACAGAGGTGGTTGTTTTTCCTGAACCACCTTTGTTGCCACCTACAAGAATGATCATCTGTTGAATCTCATAAATATGATGTATGAAGTATGAATTTTAATCTGTACTTACATTAAGTGTCAATCTCACATGTAGAACGCTTGTTAGGTATGAAGTGTGAAGTATGAAGTGATAAATATTAATTATTACTTGTGTTTTATTAATTCATACTTATGATTGGATACTCAAGTTGAGTATTGTGGCTTGATAAACGGCGGTTGTTTCTCAGTGTGAGTATTTATGAAGGAAGGGACATGAACATTTTTTGTGATGACGGCTCTACAAATGTGAAATTGGCGTGGATGGATGGTAAGGAATTAAAAACCTCCATCTCGGGTAACTCGTTTTGCCACGATTGGAAAGTGGACGGCATTGGTAGCGGCAGGACATTCAATTACCAGATAGATGATCGTAAGTATGGCTATGACCCGGTCACCGAAGCTTCCATTACAACTACTCATGTTGAGTATCAATACTCGGATGCTAACCTGCTGGCTATTCACCATGCATTATTGAATAGTGGGTTGGCACCGGCCGAGGTACATTTGACCGTCACTCTGCCAATTAGTGAGTACTATACCCAAGACTGCCAAAAGAATATGGCCAACATTGAGCGCAAAATTGCGAACGTAACGCGCCCTCTGACGTTGAATAAGGGTGAGTTGTTCACTATCGCCAGTGTTGACGTTATGCCAGAAGCACTGCCTGCCGTATTTAGCCGTTTAGCTCGAGATAAAGTAGGGCAGTATGAGAAATCACTGGTGATCGATCTGGGCGGCACGACGATGGATACCTGCGTGATCATGGGGCAGTTTGAGTCTGTATCATCCGTGCATGGAAACCCGAAAATTGGTGTAGCACTGGTTACAAACCCTACGCTGGCAGCGCTAAAGATGGCGTGGAGCACAACCAGTCCGATGATGGCCAATGAGCTGATTAAAAATCGGGATAAAGATAACGTCGTGAACCAGTTTGTGAATGATGTTTCAAAGAAAGCGATGGTATTGAGCACCATCGAAGATGCCATTCATGACCTCGGGAATAGGGTTGTTGACGATCTATCACAGTTCCGGAGTGTTAACCGCGTGTATGTTCTAGGTGGAGGGGGGCCGCTCATTGAGGCCGCGGTACGAAAAGCGTGGGCACATTTGGGTGATAAAGTTGTGGTTATCGATGACCCTCAAACGGCTCTTGTGCAGGCAATGGCCTATATTAAACAGGAGGACTAAACACAGTGGCTGACGGCAATGAAGAAAGAAAGAAATTCAATCTCTACCTTCATCCGGATGGGCGCCCTGATCAAATGGCCCTTGCTGAAATAGAAACGGTGCCCCGGAAAAGCCGGGGCGACCTCTATAGAGAAGCTCTAATCTCAGGCTTGGTATTGCACCATCTGGATTCGCGCATCCCCGCGGTGCTGACCTCGCTGTTTACTAAAACGTTAACAGTCGATCAGGTCATTAATCAGATCGCCCAGATCACCGGATGGACACCATCGTTGGTCGCCGTGAGAGATGTGCTTGCAGTCTTGGGAGATACCAGCACCTCATTGTCAACTCCCGAGAAGAAGAACGAAGAAGATGAGTTACTGAAAGTCTCTAGGGAAAAGTTAAAAGGGCTCATGTAAGCGCGTACATTCAGTACAATCGGGCCTTCGGGAGATCTCTCCAGCTTGTTGTATACGCGGGTGAGAGCATATCCCGTTTCATGGCCCAACTTTTATTTATACCTTGCCCAACAAAGAACACTTTGCCATTTCTGGACTGATTGATGTTGTCGATCGCCTGCATCAGCTGTTCGCTATATACTCGCGGTTGCATCGAATCGAAAAGATTAAGCTGGGTTACACCGGTCGAAAAATCATTCAGCATTATGCCAGCTTTAGCGTAGCGGTAGCCGTCGTTCCATATAGTATCCAAGGCCTTGACAGCAGCTGCGATAACATCACGCGTATCTTGCGTTGGGATCGCAAGGTACTGGCTGGCTAGATTGCCGTAGTAGGGTTCTTTTACGGCAAAAGGAGATGTTTTGATAAATACACTTATATGCCGGCAATATTGATGCTCCAGTCGCAATTTTTCCGCAGCTCGCTCAGCATACTGGCAAATAGCCTGACGCATATCGTCGTATGCGGTAATGCGTAAACCAAAACTTCTATTACAGACGATCTGCTGTTTCGCCGGCAGCTCTTCTACGGATATGCAGGGAACACCGTTCAGTTCGCGGACTGTGCGTTCTAAAACCACACCAAACGTCTTCTTAATCAGTTGCACGTTGGCATCGGCTAACTGAAGTGCTGTTTTCACGCCCATGGCAGTCAGCTTGACACTAAGCCGACGCCCAACTCCCCAAACCTCATCAACAGGCAGCAGCGCCATGAGTTTACGCTGGCGAACACGGTCACTCAGATCGACAACACCTCCAGTTGCAGGCCAGTGCTTAGCTGCGTGGTTGGCCAGCTTAGCGAGCGTTAGAGTTTGCGCGATGCCAATACCGCACGTAAGGCCGGTTTGCTGCAAAACAGTCGCTCGTACGCGCTGGCCATAAGCCGCGAGAGGTTCACTGGCTTCAATACCATCAATACGCAGGAATGCCTCATCGATAGAATAAACAAAGATTTCCGGTGCCAAGGATTCCAGCACCGACATGACTCTGGCAGAAAAATCACCATAGAGAGAATAGTTGCTGCTGAAGCATGCCACATGGTGACGTTCTATGAGAGGTTTCGCCTGGAAAAAGGGGAGTCCGCGTTTGATGCCGAGGTCTTTAGCTTGACGATTAAGGGCGACGATCGCGCCATCGTTGTTGCTGAGCACAATTACGGGTTTGCCCGTTAGGTCCGGGCGAAAAAGTTGCTCGACACTGGCGTACATGGAGTTGACGTCAGCAAGTAGAAACATGGCAACCTCAGCTCAGCGTAGCGTGTGAATGGCGTGTATTACCACACCGAATATTTCCAGATCATCAGGCTCCACGAAAAGCGGGGCATATGCCGGATTCATCGGTTGTAGACACAGCCGCGGTGTAGTGCAGAGCCTCTTGACGGTAAATTCGCCTTCAACCGCAGCAATGACGATATCACCGTGGCCAGGTGTTAACGCCTTATCCACGATTAGTAAGTCGCCAGATAGTATGCCGGCTTCCGTCATCGAGTCACCGGTGGCTCGTACAAAAAAAGTGGCTGAGGGATGAGCGATGCAATATTCGTTTAAGTCCAGCTGGCGTTCGATATAGTCTTCGGCAGGCGATGGAAAGCCTGCAGGGCAGTGGGCCGCAAACAGGGGGAGTGGCAAGGAAGTTCCGGTTAGTGGCGCAAAGATAGTTGCTTTCATAAATAAATCACCTGTATATATAAACAGTATTATTATTGCTTTATGGGTCTTTTATCAAGGTGATCTTTGTGGGGATTCGGTATTTGACTGATACATCGAAGAATGTTGTTGGGTATTAAAGGATAAAAACCACTGCCGCCCCCGATACGACCGGGGTTGCCCAACCCCTCGCCAGCCAGGAAAGAATTTCCTGACTGACTCACGGTTATGAATGAACTATCTGGGTTTTATTACTGCTTAGTGTTGGGAAGGTAATGGTGTCCCATGACCCAGAAAAAGCTGTGAGATGCTTTGGATTGTCAAAGGTGATGTTAGTAAGTTTTTGACAGAGATAAGCCGTGTATTTTGCGCGGAGGGTAATTGCTGAGTAACTCTCGCCTTTAAAGATGTGATGCGTTTGGAGGTGTAGCTCTGTTCGGTCAGTGATATTTCTCTCCCTCACATGACAGCTAACGAACGCTATCATGTTTGCGGCGTTCGCTTCGTAAATGCATAAATTATTACGGTTGATATTAATTAAAATTGATTTTATTTCATGATTAAATTTTTTATATAACTTATATATCACTTTTTGTTAATTGTTTTAGTATTGAACTAGAAATAAAAAACACTCAGAATCTCTCCGTTAAAAGGAATTCATTTTATCAAAGGAGAATGATTATGTCTGGAGCGGCGCGTCTTGATGATATTGGAAGCGGTCATGATTGTTTCCCTGAAACACCGATAACCGAGGGCAGTCCTGACGTCATTATCAATGGCCAGCCTGCAGCCCGTAAAGGCGATACCTTAAAAATTCACGGTTGCTCTTGTCCTAATAACCCTCATGGTGCGCATTCGCGAAAAATAGCTGAAGGTTCATCCACTGTTATTATTAACGGTAAACCTGCGGCGCGTATTGGTGATGGTATTAGTTGTGGCGGTGTCATTATTTCCGGCAGCGGTAACGTCATTATTGGCGATATCGGGTATAAATCTCCGGTTCGGGATTGCGCGAAACAAGCCTCGCTGAGTCACGCTCCTATATTGATATTGTCACCGATGCTGACAATAGAACCGGTTTTTGCCAAATCCTGCTTACGCGGTGCGGGTTGTACGAACGCGGGAACGGAAGATGAACTACAGGGCAATATCGGGGAAATGAGTCTCTATTTCTCTGAGCCTGTTGATGAATCTATAGCACCGGCTGATGAACAGGGTGACATAAAGCAGCATGCCCAGGCTGCGAAAAAGAAAAGTGAGCCTTCTGCTGTTTCCCTTCCCAAATCATTTACTGGGAAAAATGAACCGTTATCCCAGTCCTTGTCCAGTGCGATTAACACGCCTCAAATACCACCGATGGAGCCGTGGTATAAAACGATATTTGACCTGTTAGTGGGTAAAGCCGATGCCGCGATGTTACCACCACCTCAACAACTGGTGATGGCAGGCACGGCAGCATCAGTCGGTTCGACAGCTGCTGCCGGCGGGGCTGTTGTACAGGCCAATCAGGATGCGGCCAGGATACTAACGTACCGTATGAAACGTCTCTCAGGCCCATCAGTTTGGCAAGGTCAGTTACAGATGGCACAAGGCTTTTTGCTGATGGGGGCACTGATTCAGCAGCATTTGAAAGGTAAAAAAGAAGACCTGCTAACGCCTGATAAATTATTAGCGGTTGCGAAAAAACAGGGAACGGTGCCGAGCCGTGTTCGCTACCAATGGATGGAGGACGAAGAAACCGGTACGCTGAAGGCGGTGGGGTATCACACAGGTATGGAAAGCGGGCGCGACCAGGTGCGTGTCAGGCTACTGAAACATGATTTTCCCAACAATCGTTATGAGTTCTGGGAAGAGGGGGGCGCAGGACCGACCATTCTATGGACACCAGATAATCCAGGTATGGGGTTGCCAACGGATACAGCACACGGTGAGGTGCCTGTAGTGCCGGCCGCAATACCCGGATTTGAAGTTCCAGAGATGGACGATGTCAGTATCCTTGTATCACCGCTCCCAGACGAGAAAGATTTTCGGGACTATATTCTGGTGTTCCCTGAAAATGTGTTTCCACCGATTTATATTTACCTGAGCAAGCCGCCTGTCAACTTGCTGGATGTGGATTTGTACAGTAATTTTGTTGGGCGCTCACGACAAGGGAAATATCAGGCTGACCATATGCCGTCTGCTGCGGCCGTTGAGGCCTTTTTGAGAAAAAAATTTCCCAGCCTAAAAGAGACACAGATAAAGGCGTTGAGTCGACAGGTTGCCGCACTGATTATCCCAAGAAACGTGCATCAGGAAGTTAGTCAAACGTACGGTGGCCGAAATCAGCCAGATGTTATAGAACGTGACTCGCAAGATCTGCGAGGGGCGGTTGATCGCAATCTTGACGCTATCAAATCAGCGTTAAAGGATGCAGGGGCAACAGAAGAGCAGATAGAGGCAGCAAGGGAAAAGATGCATCAGCTGAATATTAAGCAAGGATTATATAAATGACCGTGAATATTGAGGCGCTGATTAGACATCTCGATGAAACATATTCTGACATTGTCGATGCTGGATTAATTCCGTACAAAAAAATACCGAAAGGAGCGCCTGGCTCTCCGATGCTTAGTTTAGATATGCCTAAAGAGGGGGTTTTTCTCGCTTTTGATCGAAACGGTAAATCTCTGAAAGAGATTACGCTTATGATCCAGAATCAGTCTGTCAGGGGCTGGGTTTTTCCGAATGACCTTCCTGCACCATTACTGAAACAGAATAAAATGACCCGAAAATGGGTGCATGAAGTTTTTGGAGAGCCTGTTCGTAGTACTCCGCCGCAGGTTGTAATGAATGTGCCTTTTGGATGGGTTGATTTATTTTCAACAGCGGGTTTTCATATTCCAGTCAGTATTCAGATAGATTACGATGACGAGGATATCGTTAAAGAAGTCGCATTTATTCCAACAACGTCGCTGCGCTGGTAGGGCCGTTCTGCTCGCAGTAAGGCCACTAACACAGTCGGTTGGTAGTGGCCAGTATTCCATTATTGTGTTGCTTTTGTGCTGCGTGAGGTTAGTTTTATCAATCCGTATAACAGACTGGCTCCCAGCAGGGAGTTTAATGCGGGAACACCCCATTCGGTGGTTAAACCGATAATCGCGCCGACAATACTGGCTATGATGGCTGTCCAGCCAATACGAGGTGTCTCTTTATCATCTGGTAACCTACCAAGACGGCGACTATCTGCGAGCTGCTTTCTGTGAGTACGTAACAGGTAATAATCGACCAACATGACGCCGATGATGGGGGGGAACAGTACGCCAAGAAGCGTCAGAAAATCAACAAATCGGTCCAGAATTCCGATGACAGAGAGAAACGTGCCAATAAAGCCAATGATCAGTGTTATTGACATATAGCTAAATTTTCTTCCCGTGCTCCCTTCGACAGCATTAGCGACCCCCAGTGCCGATGAGTACAGATTAATGTCATTAATGCGCAGGGTAGAGAAGACTACGGCGATCAGTCCGATCCCGCCTGCTGTTTGCGACATGATACTCACGATATCGTCAGTGTTGAGTGCGCGGGCAATCAGGATGGCCAGCCCATTGACGAGGAACTCGCCAACGACAATCGTCAGCATTGTTATCCAGAATACATTATGTCCACTACGCACATACCGTGTTAAATCTGGTGTGATGATACTGGCGACAATGCAACCGCCGACGACCATCGTGGCTCCTGCGCTGACTGAAAGGGGGGCTCCGGTTGGAACTGAGTTGAGCAGTTCGGCAATGTTATGCCCCGTTAACGTCATGACTGAGATGTAACCGACTGTCAGAATAAACAGGGGAACAGCGATTTTTGCAGTAAATTTTAAGGCTCTGAAACCGAAAGCGACGAGAAACGTCAGTGCGGCACCAGAAAGTGCAGCTGACCAGCCAAATCCTAATTTATCACCCATTGCAAAATTGAGCGATTTGGCGAAAACGGCGTTTTGTACCCCAAACCAGCCCAGCAGACTAACAGCGATCACTAGACCGATCATAACTGAGCCCACACGCCCAAATCCGCACCATCGCGCCAGCAGACTACCCGATAAGCCTTCTTTCATACCGGCATAACCCAGGCCTAGTGTCACAATGCCGAAAATTGTGCTGCCAATAAGGATGGATAGAAAGGCATCGGTTAATGTCATCGCGTTACCCAATACCGCGCCGAGCATGAACTGATCCAATGCCGTTAGCATCCCCAGATAAACCAGTGCAACATTGAGGAATGGCAACCTTGCTGTCCCTGGTACCCGACTAAGTGGATAGTCATTAATGCTTTCCATATTCTTTTGTTCCTGTTGCGCAGATTATAAAAATACTGATCCTTTTTTTAGAAAACTTTGGGGAATATATCCCTGTAATCCGTGTTGATAGCAATACTCCTCAAACTGTCTGAGATTATGCACCCCTATCTTTTGATACATTCTCTGAATCCTGTTATCAATGGTGCGTTTTGACAGATTCATTTTTTCTGCAATATCGGTTTTGGAAAAATCACACAGGAGTAAGAACAGGGTTTCCATTTCAGTTTTAGTAAATGGCCCCTCATAGGTGCTTGTCCATTCCGCTACAGGGGCGCGTTGTTTGGCAGAAAGGTAGACTGGGGAAATAGTGCGTATAGAGCGGGATGTCCAGAGTGTCCCTATTAGCGATTTTTTATCAGAAAAAAGAGGGATTTTTTCACACAAGTATGGGACTAATTCAGTGCTGTTAAACCAATTATAGGTCTCAATGACGGTAACGCGCTCCTGGCTTTCCTCGGCGCGTCGGTCATGTTCAACCATCTCGCCTGCGAACTCAGACCAACCGACTGGGAATTCTGCGTCATGTTTACCTTCCACGTTGAAATGCGTAGGGGTGTTAGTGTAAGCGTAGGCAGCTGCATTCATGTAAATATGTTGGGAATCGAGGTTCTTTATTCCCCAAGGCTCCCGTAAATTATCAAGCGTAGAAATTATCCCACCTAAACTTTCCATATATCGTCCTTAATTGAATAATTATAGCTGTGATTGATTAACAATCATTATATGAGAATTGCTGTTATTACATAGAGTAGTAACAACTCTTTTTCTGTGATTTTAAAATCGCTATTATCGTTTTCTGATAAAACTCAACCGCATTGAAGTTATTATTAAATACGTTTTAATTAGTCTATTAATTAATTTGGAGATTCAATGGAAACGAAAGAGGACTGGCATAAAGCGGATATTGTTGCAGCAGTGCATAAAAAAAACACAAATATATCAGAGATTTCACGCAAGGCTGGATTGAGCTCAACCACGTTAGCTAATGCACTTTCTCGTCCATGGCCAAAGGGAGAGTGGATGATTTCACAAGTGATCGGTGTACCTCCTGAACAAATCTGGCCGAGCCGATATTATGAGGACGGGGTTTTTAAAGACAGGCAGAAAAGGAGGCGAAAATAGACTGGCCCGAAAAAATAATACCAGTCAATACCAAGTTAGCTGGATGTTTTTTTGGCTCAAACATTCATTCTGTTTTAGATACACAACTTGTGCCGCCGTAACCTCACGTTAACCGGGCCTCTCCGCCTGAAAGGGGCGCTGCGCTTATTTCCTCACCCGTTCTCAGCGTTAACGATGCATTCAGCTCGTTAACGCCTGCGCTGCGGCTTGCGGGCTACCCTTGCAGGCTGCGCGTTAAACCCGGTTCCGGTGATGTCACGGCGATGAGGCCGTGCAAATCTGAATCGGAGTGTCTGTGAAATTGACCTTACTTGTCCTCGAGAACGGGGACTATGCGTTATACGTGAACGAATCATTCGTTGAGTGTGAAGACTACGGCTGCAGGCCAGCGGGGTTGAGTGACATCGCTGAAAACCTGGCAAAGATATTGAAGGTTGAGCTGGATGTCATCGATGCGCCATGGCCCGCTCATGAGGACTGGTGTTGGAATGATGTCGCTCACAGTGTTTTCAGCCAGAAGCCATCGCTATGACGTACCTGGTACCTGATAACGCGACCCAAGCCCCATTTCTGGCAGGTACACAGGAAGGTTCCCCGTGTGCACGATCGGTGTCAGATGACGATGTCTGTGCTTGGTGTGCTGAGCTGAAGTATTGCCCTGGCGAAATGAGCCTTTGCCGTATCGGTTGGCCGGGGCAGACAGATGCTGACGGGTATATGCAAAATTGCCCGGAGTTACACCTCATTCTCCTTTGATAAATACGGCCTGGATGTTAGCCAGGCCGTGCCTTCAAGATAACCGTGCTGCATCCCCCGCAAGTGTGCGCTTCGCCTGAATCCTCACCCGTTCACGTCATAAACGGTGCATTCAGCAGCCGTTTATGCCTGCGCTGCGGCTTCCGGTTCTGCACTGGCAGTGGATGCTGGGCGCACGGTTTCTGTGGCGGCACGGCCTGATGGAGGCCGCGTTCAGCAGAGGAATATCAACATGCCAAATTGGTGTGCTAATCGTTTATATATCAAAGGGGACACAGCGAGGATCAGCGAGTTAAAGGCGCTGATGCAGGGAGAGTGCTACCCGTATCATGATGGGGCAATTGTGCGCAGTATTCAGCTTTTCCTGGCAGGCGTTGCCGGCATACTGCGTCCTATCGATGATGCCGAGTATCAACCATTCCCGGAGCTGGTCGCGGCGGGAGTAGGGGACGACACAGCGGCGAACAGGGCATTCTCAGAATGGCTACTTCTGCTGAATGCCAACGCAGAGCTGGATGACGTGGTGAGTTTACGAATTAACACGCTGTACGAGCAATCCGGCATTGGGTTGCTCCGGTGGGAAGATCTGACGGTCGAGCAGCGTGAAAAAATAGCGCCGATCATCATAAAAAAGCACTTTGACTGGATGCATGGCTCGTTTGCCAACGCTAAAGCGCCTGAGACGTTCTGGAACGGTGTAAGCGAACGACTGACAGGAATCTGCGCCAGCGGGCTGGATTTACGTTTCGTTTTACCGACTCGACTGGCTGTTGAGATCAATGGATTTAATGGCGAGTTGCTTAACGGTATCCAGTCATCCTATGACTACTATGTCTGGGAGCGCTATGGCGTGAAATGGCCATCATCAATTGATGTGGAAGAAATCGGGGAATCTGAGGAGTTTGTGGCCGTTGATTTTGACACGGCCTGGTCGCCGCCAACTGGATCGATTTTTATAGCACTGTCAGCGCAATATCAGTGTGAAATTGAGCACTACTACAGCGAAGCAGGCGGAGACTATTGCGGGTTCAGAGTGTATTCCAGCGGTGAATTGACTCAGCGTGGTGAGGCGTCTCTCGAATATGCGGAGGAGAACGAAGAAGGTTGGTCGGAGGTTATTGGCCCTGAATGGATTATCAATAATGTTGCACATTTCGGGGGGTAGGGATGAGAGAAATGACAATTAAGGGGCTGATTGACCACCTTCAGTGTTACCCCGAAGATGCGTTGTGTTGCGGGACGTTCTGGCTGGCAGAGGACTTTCTGTCACTTGACGACTCACTGACTGAGGAACAGATAGCGGCAGCAATGGAGATCGCATTGGATAACCACGATGCTGAGCTGGGGTTTAACTGGTTTACGCTACAGTTGGCTATTGATCAGGTTAAGACATAAAACGATAGAAGGACGCCTGCGGGCGTCCTTTTCGTATATGGCGCTGTACGTTACAGGCACAAAAAAACCCGCCGATGCGGGTTTTAAGGTTCGGCGGTAGCGCAACGCCGAAAACAACATCAATGTAGCTACAAATGGTGGCCAGACGGTTTTGCTGCGCTACATAGCAGGTTGCCGAAGCCTCACTACACCAACAATTCGATAATAATAGTTTCAACCTTAATGTCAAGCACCTCGCACCGCTAATGACGTCGCGCTGCTCCTCATTTACGCCGCTGCGCGGGGTATCAACTGCACGGTGCCAGTGTGCCGCGACCTGTGGGCACGGGACGGGCGCTTTTCCGCTCGCGCCAGGCGTAAGTGTTTGAGTTTACGCCCAGCGCTCACATCTTGATGATGGCCCTTCAAGCTGCTTTCGCGGCATATCCTCGCTGTCAAACAGCAGACATCTCCGGTATTCCACGGTCAGCTTGACCCGTTACAGGTCACGGCCTACAGGCCCCGTGCAGTAGGGAACGGGAGCCGTGGCGGCTCCCTCCTGCCGACACCTGTAACCGTGAGGAAACTTTCATGTCCCGTTTTATCCTGGGTAACTGCGTCCAAATTATGTCCACGTTCCCCGATCGTGCCGTCGATTTCATTTTGACCGATCCCCCGTATCTGGTCGGATTCCGTGACCGTTCCGGCCGTACGATCGCCGGCGATAAAACTGACGAGTGGCTGCAACCCGCCTGCGATGAGATGTATCGCGTCCTCAAAAAGGATTCACTCATGGTGAGCTTCTACGGCTGGAACCGCGCCGATCGCTTCATCGCGGCATGGAAAGCGTCTGGATTTAGCATCGTCGGCCACTTTGTTTTTGCCAAAACCTACACATCAAAATCTGCATACGTCGGCTATCAGCATGAGTGCGCGTACATCCTGGCCAAAGGGCGCCCGCGTTTGCCGAAAAAGCCATTGCCGGACGTGCAGGGCTGGAAATATTCAGGCAACCGGCATCATCCGACAGAAAAACCGGTCACCAGTTTGCAGCCGCTTATCGAATCTTTCACATGCCCGGGCGCCATTGTTCTCGATCCGTTTGCCGGCAGCGGATCAACCTGTGTTGCGGCCGAACAGGCGGGGCGGCGCTGGATTGGTATCGAACTGCTGGAGCAATACCACCGTGCGGGAATGCTGCGCCTGGCAGACGTTCAGCGCGCAATGCAGAAACCAGCCGCTAACGACGACTGGCTACCGGAGGCTGCGTAATGAACTACGAAGGCCATGAAAAACTTCGTGCCGACGTGGCGGCGCTGGCGAACGCAATGAGTGACATGCGGACCAAACTCAATGTCCTGGAATCACGCTATCGCTTTGACGCGGATTCATTAACCGAACGACTGGCGGCACAGTGCCTGCGCCAGATTAACGCTCAGTTTTACGGGGCCTTTCATGAAGCCCTGTCGCTGGACCAGAACTTTAACGACTGACACCCCCGAACGGGGCGTGTCCCCGTCCGGCAAAAATGAGGAAACAACATGTACGGAACCCGTAAACAACTGACCCGCGAATTAAAACAGATGTTCTCCGCTGATGAACCGCTGGCCCTGCTGGTCTGGACCGAAGAGAGTGTAAAAATGATCGGCGCATCACATGGTATCCGCGGTGAAGAAGCTGCGCGTGTATTGGTGGCAATCGGTGAGATACCGATGCGCGAGTACCATGATAAGGGGGTATCACCGGATACGCTCTACTCACTGTTAAATTCGATTCGGACTGAAAAACGGCCGATCGCTGTACCTGCCAACCTGCTAGAGAGCGTGCTAACGAGTGCTGAGCAATGGTTAGCGATGGAGAAGGATATTGCGCAGGACGATCAGGCACCGTTAACCGACGTTGTGACGCAGGCACTGGCTGATGCGAACCGCGTACGCCAACTGCTGGCCGCGTAATTTAACCGTCACGCCGCCTAGGCGGCGTGAACTGAATGAGTATCAAGGGTAACGATGAAAAGTAATGACACGCTCAACACGTTGATTCGCCAGCACGCTGCAAATTTAATGAGGGAATACGGTTGGCCGGCACATGCCGATGTCGATCAGCCATCGCCAGCGCAATGGCCGGGATGGATAGCGGTGCATGTTCGATTAGAGTCGAGCGCCCTGATTACGTGGCTACTGCATTTGGCTGACGCGCACAGACCAAATCTGACAAGACTCCAGTACCATGCGTTGCATAGCGCCGCACGAAAACTTGAGCAGACCGAGGCGGTGATTGTGCTATCAGGAAATCGCCAGGCGGCAGAACCCGTGCTGCCAGGAGATAACACGCATATCAGGTTTCCGTATGCGTTTGAGTGGCTGACAGAGCCGGAAATACAGGCTGTCATGACCGCTATTCGCTGTGCCATAGACAAACTATGCGTACGCGTGCTCAGGGACGCAGGACGCATTCGCGCCGCACTTGTACCGTCCGCCAACCCACATCTGTTTACCCGTAGTTCACAGAACTTCAGTGTGATTGGAGAGGAAAGCGATGATGACAGTTGGATTTACGCTGGTTGCACAGACAATGTGAATTATGCGTTGAAAGCGATCCTTGATGACCGTGCGCGATATTGTACCGTTCGTCTGAAAGTCGTTTCGAAAGACGATGGACGTGTCTGGGGCCAGTATTTAATGGATGACCAGCTACGGTATCCAGGGCGCGGGGTGTATGCCTGGCTATGTTTCGATGCGCTCAATAAAGCCATCTGGAATGCGCGCTCAGAGCTATCAAAGTGTGATTGGTTGATGAGGGGGTATCGGTAGATTGATGCAGGGGGCATGCCCCCTGTCCTGGCGATTTTCAAAACGAATAAGGATGTCGTGACCTCCGCTTTTATGCCGTTCCCGTTCCGATGAACAGGAACGGGAGGGGTAAGACACTCTGGACGTCCGGTGTTGCGACGGCTAACGCCGTGCCTCGACTATAGCCGGGCGGCGGCGAAATCAATGCAATGCAAAGCCAGCGCCTCGCCCGTTCTCGCTCGTTCGCTCCGGTATTTTCCGGTCGTTCGCCCGCTCAATTTTCGCGTGCTCACCCTGTAAATCCCGTCACTTCCTCACTGCGCTGCGGCCTCGTTGCTGTCATTGATTTAGCCGCTATTCGCCCGTCTGTCGTGTCGGCACGGCGCTAAGGCTGTACACCATGTAAATAAGGAGTAGGTGAATGAGCACAACGTATCTGATGGTAACCCGACACTGCTGTAACGAATTGGCAGCTCGCCAATGGCCTGTAACGATGGAAATTGCTGCCAACCTCAGCTATTCGCAGGGCGATGGAGTAGCGTTTTACGGACGTTTGAATACAGAAGATTTGATCCGGCTTCTCCCCGCTTTGCATCAACGCGGTCACCTTAGTGATCTCGCGCTGATTGAACTGACTGAAGAGATTGCAGGGAGCGGCATGTCTGTCACGCTGTCTCGTAATGCACTTGGACGCCGATATTCACACACTGGGACAATCGAAATGTCCTATGAGGATATCCCAGCCAGTTTTCTGGAGCGGCATTGCCACTGCCTGTTACGCGCATTACGTGACGATATTCGTGATATTTGCTCTGCCGTTGCATCAGATGGCTACACGTTGATTGAGGCGATTGAACCATCATGCCGCCCGATAGTTTTTGAACGCAACACCGCCAATTTCACTGTGCGGGTAGTAGAAACAGAAAATATAACGGGGAACGTCGAATACTGGGATAAAGAGTTACTTGATGGTTGCCTTGCATCCATCCTGAAGGAAGGCGCCACGCTTCGTACATTAGAAATCAGCGTGGTCTGCCGCAACACAGGTAATGTGCTGGGGCGCGCATGGTCGACAGATGTGATGCGAAAACCCAATCAGCCAGTCCGAGAATGGCTTGATCGGGAATACCTGGCTGCGATAGATATCGCGTGTCGATCATCAATACCCGTTGTGAATAAGGGGAGTTTGGCTTGCATGTGCTGGCCACAGGCCATCACAGCATCCGGTAAATCACGCCCTGGCCGTCGCTGCGCGCCATCCAGCCCGAATCAACCGGACGCCTCCGGCGAGCCAATGTGAAGGTTATCCGTCGTCTGAAAGTCAGCTGCGGCTTGGCAGGGTGAGGGGCGGCGCGGGGCTGTATATCAGCCTGTCACCAGCTTCGCTGGGCTTCCGGCGGGATAACCTTCGGAGTCACCTTTAGCGACATTTCCGCCTGCCATGCGCTACGCGCATTTGTGGGGGCGTTGCGCACTGCTCACGCCCCTGAATGCATTGAAATTGGCGATAAATAATCACAAAAAAGTCTCTATAAATGATACTAAAAATGGACTTTTAATGATGGTTAATCTATAATTAATACAGTTAGTTAGATGATTTTTACGGTGTCCGGCGGTACTGATAATCCGGCCACTGTAATAGAGCCAGCACTAGGGGAAAAAGCAGTATGAAAACACAAAAAGTCAACGCAGCGCAGCTGACGGACGACCAGATTTTCGATCTGGCTTCATACGTGATGCATCACGGGGTTATATCAATTAATTCACCGGAAACGGAGGTGTCAGAAGAGGCAGAGCAATTTTCATTTTCTACTAGTTTCGATTCGATAAGCGTGTGGGTGTTGAACGGATGGCCAGTGGCCGCAGCTGACGAAGAGATCGGTAACAGCTGGGTCATGTTGCCAAATGCCGAACCATCAACGGTTACTGTGCTGAATGGATTTGGGGAGGTGAGGGTGGGGCGATTGGTGGATGACACCGTGATGCCTGCTTTTGTAGCGATACCAAAAGAAATCGTTAAGCACTAAACGTAATAAGGTGTCAATCGGGGGCTGGAACCCCCCGATTGACGACAATCATAACTGAATAGGAGTCAATCAATCATGTCCGTTGCACAGTCTAAAGCATCTACCCAAAAGGGTCAAAAAACCAAAACCGCCAAAAAAACCGCCGCTGAACAGGCCGTTGAGTCGGCACTGGCAAACGCTGAGCGCGTAATGCTGCCGTTGAGTTCTCTGGTTCGCTCCGAGCTGAATGTGCGTAAAAAGAAGCACACGCAGGCTCAGATTGAAAATCTGGCTGAGGGTATTGCGTCAGCCGGCGTTATTCAAAACATAGTGGTATACGTCACAGAAGCGGGGAAACACGGCGTTGCCGCAGGTCAGGGGCGCTTTAGTGCGCTGGAACTGCTGCGGGATTCAGGTCGAATCAGCGCGGATTACGCTGTACCCGCGCTGATTGTTCCTGAAAAAATCGCAAAACGGATTTCGCTGATGGAAAACGTCCAGCGTCACGACATGCACCCTTTTGACCAAATCTCAGCGTTCGCAGACGAGCGCGATGAGGGCAAAAGTGCGCAGGAAATCGGGGCATTCATGGGATACCCGACAAAGCATGTCCAGAAAATGCTGAAACTGTCAGTTATGCACCCTGAGCTGCTGGAGCTACTGGCAGATGACCAAATCGACGTCGATCAGCTACACGCGCTGGCGTCTACGGACGACACCGAACGCCAGTTACAAGTCTGGAATAATTCAAAAAACTATATCCGCGATCGTCAGCCGCATGAATTACGCCAATCTGTACTGCGTGGCGAAGTAAAAGCCGATGATAACCCGCGTCTGGCTATCGTTGGCAAAGAGGCTTACGAGGCGGCAGGTGGGGCGATCCGAAACGACCTGTTCTCTGAGAGTGGCTTTATTTCTGATGCTGTGCTGTTAGATACGCTGGCATTAGACGCCCTCAAAAAAGCAGCCACCGAAGTTGCAGCGCGTGATGGCTGGAAGTGGGGAGAAGGGCGTTTTAGCAGTGTAAGGCATCTGCATGATGGTGATTACATCCTGCTGAAATCACAGGGTAGTGAACTGACCGAGGCTGAGGAAGAAGAACAGGAACGACTACAGACCGAGCTGGGTGAGCAGGAATTGTATCTGGCTAACATGACCGATGCGGATGAAGTATGGGAAACAGAAAAGCAGATCGCCGCGCTGAATACTCAACTTGAGGCTTTCAGTGATGAAACGCTGGCAAAGCGTGGAGTCTGGACGGACGAACAGCGCCAGCTGGCTGGCGTGATCGCGTATATCGATGACGGGGAAATCGCGTTTCAGTACGGCGTAGCACTGCGTGTAGATATCGAATCTCAGTCCCGCACGGAATCCGGCTCTGACAATGATGAGAACGACACCAACGAGCAGCAAAACAGTACGACAGAACCCGCAAAAAAAGGGCTGTCATCGAAGTTGATTTGCAGCCTGTCATCCGAGCGCACATTAGCCGTTCAGGCCGCGCTGTCACAACGGCCTGACGTTGTTATCGCTGCGATGCTGCATGACACCATCAAAACCGTATTCGGCGACGATCCATGGCATTCAAAGACGCTCGGCGGCTCGGTGAATGTCAATCGTAACAGCCTGATATCCAATGCGTATGACGCAGCAGAGAGCAAAGCCGCGCTGGCGCTGAATGACATGCACAGTAAATGG